>JALWJW010000165.1 GCA_026996935.1 Hyphomicrobiales bacterium | reverse complement strand
TTCAGCCATAGCTTCGGTGCCGATGCCATCACCAGGCAACAAGAATAATTTATTGGTCATGTGTTTGTTTCCATTTTTAAACGGGTAGTCGCGTTTGATTGCGTATTATATCTTTATTGCGCTTTATATCCAGGGCTGGCTGGCGGCTTGTTTTTCTTCAAAAGCAGAGATTGAACTTTGTTTTTGAAGCGTTAGGCCGATGTCATCAAGACCGTTGAGCAGGCAATGCTTTTTATGGGCATCAACTTCAAAAGAAATGGTGCCACCATCAGGGCCGGTAATGGTTTGGGCTTCAAGGTCAATTGAAACCACGGCATTGGCGCCGCGTTCTGCATCATCCATCAATTTATCGACATCTTCTTGTGGAAGTTTGATCGGCAAGATGCCATTCTTGAAGCAGTTTGAATAAAAGATGTCAGCAAAAGATGTTGAGATCACGCAGCGGATACCGAAGTCGGCAATGGCCCAGGGGGCGTGCTCGCGTGAGGAGCCACAGCCAAAATTATCGCCTGCGATTAAAATTTCTGTATTGCGGTAGGCGGGTTGGTTGAGAACAAATTCCTGATTTTCAGAACCGTCTTCATTGTAACGCATTTCATAAAACAGGGATTTTCCAAGGCCTGTGCGTTTAATGGTTTTTAGGAACTGTTTGGGGATAATCATATCGGTATCGATATTGACCAACGGCATTGGTGCGGCAACGCCTGTAAGCTTGTTGAATTTTTCCATTTGAACTCTTCTATATCGGCTCCTTGAGGAGCGTGAAAATATGTGAGTGAATTTGACGGTTCTTTTTGGCTCGTATCTTTGTACAGGTCAAGTGCCGAACAAAAGTTCTGTTTGTTCTATTATACCAATGTAACGACATCTTGCTTTAGACTATTACATGAACGGTTTGTGAACAAGTGCCTCACAATTGGTTCAGATCCTGATTGGTATATCTGATATCAAGTTGAACGTATGAAGAATTAAGAATACCAACACGGGCATTTCAACCTGAATGAAAAACGACAGTTTAATTTTGAAACCAGCCAGCGCGCTGGCCCTTGCTTGAAAGACCTGATCTTTGCGCTTTTGTCAGGTTTGTTTCAGGTGCTTTGACAATACGTCATCTTTGTTAATTGAGATGGATGACTGAACGTTTGCGCGATTAAAGAGATTGTATCCCTTTTTAATCAGCGCAATTTCGAAAGCCGGCCAACAGTTTGCCCCCTCTAGCTGTTGGTCGGTTTTTAGGCTCAGGCCTGATTTATCAAGTCTGTTCTAGATGAATGATTTAATCTGGACTATTTGAAAAAATAGGTGGTGGCCAGATGATAGATTAAATAAGCTGCAATGACATAACCGATGCCACGGCCAATGCGTTTGCCCCATAATTCAACTGGATCATTTTCGCCAAATTCCTGGTTGCTTGGTTGTGCGCCAAGGATTTTTTCAGATTGCTGTTCTAAATGTTTAAGGTCTGCTTTGGCCTGGCGGACCTGCTCTTCGTGTTTGTCATGTTTCATTGCGGTGATCTCGTGTTGGTGAGTTTATTGCATCATTGCTTTTGCTTCGCGGTCGATTTCATCATTGGTAGATATTTCAATTTTTTCCAATTGCTCATCATCAAAACCAAATTGGCGCCCGACTTCATGAACAATGACATGGGTGATAATAGTATCGAGAGTTTCCTCACTTTCAGCCCAGTAGTCAATGATAGCACGGCGGTAAAGAATAATTAAATGGGTGTCGCTGGCTTCCTGGTTGTCAGATAGCAAAGTTTCGCCAGCCGGATGAAATAAACCCATTAAATCATAAGGGGAGGAACCGCCGAGAAATTCGATCAGGTCCATATCAGCCACTTCCTCAACACGAAGGGTGATGTTGCCACACATGGCATGAATGGTTTGAGGTAAAGCGCGATAGGATTGTTCGGCCAATTGCCCGATGTCCTGACTTGCAGGACATAATTTTCCAGACCATTTGGGTGCTATGTATTCTACTGCCATAATACAGTTATAGCGTGCATTGGCTGAAAAGAACAGCGATGTAAAATGAGATGTGTTTTACTGGTTTTGGGTGTTTGCAGCATTATAGGTTGCAGTATCGTATAATGGATAATGCGTGGCGTTTGCCCCGGCATGGACTGTGGCCATGCCAGCAAGAGTTCCCGCTGTTATGGTGGCCGCGACAAGGCCGAAAAGAATACGTTTTAGAAACTTGATGTCTGCAGATTGTGTGGTCATTTTTATGATCTCCCCCGAGGTTGGGTGGTGTTTAACCTATAAATTTGACCTTTACAATAGCATAGGTAACCTTTTCTTTAGCTTAACAACAGGTTCATGAAGTATTCATCTAATGTATCAATTGGGGAAACTTCTAACCTTAGGATTTCATCACCATCCAATAAATGTTGGCCAGTGGAATAATCGTAGCCAGAATGCCGAAAAACAGCCGAACTTTGCCATAAAACCAATAACGATCGGGAATTTCACCCGTTTTGGCAAATTTTCGCGCCATGCGGGCCTGGATGATTTGACAGGGGATGAGAATTACAACCCAAATGATTCCCGAAATTACAAAGAGGTGAAAGCCCCACCATAACCAGCGTTCGCTGTAAATTTCGGCCATTACGTTGTCATTTGTATGGGCCACCATACCATAGGCTGCAACAAGGAGAATGATGACACCGCCTAAAGTGAAAACCCAATCGGTCAAAGTGACCTGACGCTGAGCAAAGGCAATGGTTTTGTAATCACCGGTTTTGTCGGCCATGGTTTTCCACCAACCCGTAATGATGATGTTTCCCATAAATATGATGACACCAAACAGGTGCATTATTTTAAGTGAGTTGTAATCCATATATTTAGCGATAATAGTGCCGAAAATATCCATTTGTGTCTCTTAACGTAAAAAAGCCGCCCAGATCAGGCGGCTCTTTAATAGCAAAGTAATTTGACACTGTCTAGTTAGCTTTTGTCACGGTCAAATCCAAATTTTCCATGACAAAAAATCAACTCATAACCGGCAGGGTAAATTCAGCACCATCTTTTATACCTGAAGGCCAGCGAGCGGTAACTGTTTTCGTGCGTGTGTAAAAGCGGAATGCGTCCGGGCCGTGTTGGTTTAGATCGCCAAAGCCTGAGGCTTTCCAGCCGCCAAAGGTGAAATATGACAAAGGCACGGGGATTGGCACATTTACGCCAACCATGCCAATATTGATGCGTTTGGCAAAATCGCGTGCCGTGTCGCCATCACGGGTATAGATTGCAACGCCGTTGCCATAAGTGTGGCTCATTGGGTATTGAAGTGCTTCTTCATAAGTGTTAGCGCGAACGATTGAGACAACCGGGCCAAAAATTTCGTCTTTATAAATAGACATATCGCTGGTGACGTTGTCGAACAGTGAGCCGCCAATAAAGAAGCCGTTTTCATAGCCTTGCATTTTAAAGCCACGACCATCTACCAAAAGGTCGGCACCTTCTTGAACGCCTTGATCAATGTATTTTGAAACGCGCTCGATGGCATCTGCGTTGACCATGGGTCCGTAATCGGCTTCGCGGTCGGTTGAGGGGCCAACACGCAGGGCTTCAACGCGTGGCACGAGTTTTTCAATCAATCTGTCAGCGGTACCTTTGCCAACAGGCACGGCAACAGAAATTGCCATACAGCGCTCTCCGGCTGAACCATAGCCAGCACCGATTAAGGCATCAACAACCTGATCCATGTCCGCATCGGGCATAATGATCATGTGGTTTTTTGCCCCGCCAAATGTCTGGGCGCGCTTGCCATTTGCTGTGGCGCGTGAATAAACATAGTGTGCAATCGGGGTTGATCCAACAAAGCCAACGGCCTGAATGTCTGGATCATCCAAAATGGCATCAACGCATTCTTTATCGCCATTAACAACATTGAGGATGCCGGCAGGAAGGCCAGCTTCAATCATCAATTCAGCAAGGCGCATAGGTACAGCCGGGTCGCGTTCTGATGGCTTTAGAATGAATGCGTTGCCGCACATAATAGCAGGGGCAAATTTCCACATCGGGATCATGGCCGGAAAGTTAAATGGGGTGATACCTGAAACGACACCTAAAGGCTGGCGCATGGAATACATATCGATGCCCGGGCCTGCACCTTCGGTGTATTCGCCTTTCATCATGTGGGCGACACCAAGGGAGAATTCGCAGGTTTCAATACCACGCAGAATATCACCGTGGCTATCGGGGATTGTTTTGCCGTGTTCCATGGAAAGGGCGTGAGCGAGTTCTTCTTTTTCAGCATTGACCAGCTCAATGAATTTCATCATTACGCGGGCGCGTACTTGTGGGTTTTTTGCTGCCCATTCAGGCTGTGCCACTTTTGCATTTTCAACAGCAGCGCGTAATTCTGATGGTGATGCCAAAGCAACTGTGGCTTGAACTTCACCCGTATTAGGGTTGTAAATCTCGCTGGTTTTACCAGAGGTGCCAGCGACATTTTTGCCGCCAATAAAATGTCCGTATTCTTTCATGGGTTTGTCCTCGCCTTGAGTGTGAAGTGTTGATTGTTAAAAGTTAAAACCTTGAATTTGTTTTAGCAATAAGCATTGTGATATGTTTGTACCAATTTGCACCGTTCAGTCGGGCCAGATTATATGCTGACCATTTAGTCAGGTTTTTGTAGTGA
>JALWJW010000164.1 GCA_026996935.1 Hyphomicrobiales bacterium | reverse complement strand
AGCCAGGCCATGTCAGCGCCGCGGGCTGTGTCGAGCTGAACATAAATCAGGTTGTCGTGCTTGGCCAAGCCCTGCTCAATGTGCTCTAGCAGGTCATCGATTCCTTGCCCTGTGACGGCTGAAATAACGATGTTCTTTTGTGATCTGTCGGCAATGTTTTGTTTTTCCACCAAGGTGTCGATATCGAGCAAGTCTGACTTATTCCAGGCTTCTAGCATTTCATTGAATCGGCTTTGCGGTACACCCAGATCACTCAGAACGGTTAAAACGTCAGCACGTTGAATGTCGCTGTCTTCATGGGCAATGTCGCGGACATGAATGATGAGATCGGCGTTGAGCACTTCTTCAAGTGTTGCTCTAAAGGCGGCCACAAGTTGGGTTGGGAGATTTGAAATAAAACCCACCGTGTCTGATAAAATGACTTTGCGTCCGTGTGGTAAAGTCAGACTACGCATTGTCGGGTCAAGAGTGGCGAATAACATATCCTCGGCCAATACATCGCCAGAGGTTATTTTATTGAACAAAGTTGACTTTCCTGCATTGGTATAACCCACCAAAGCTACAATGGGATATGGTACTTTCTGGCGGCTTTTTCTGTGTAGCCCGCGGGTTTTTTTTACTTTTTCGAGTTGTTTTTCGAGTTTATTGATGGCGGTCTGTAAATCTCGGCGATCAGATTCTTTTTGTGTTTCACCGGGGCCGCCAACTGTGCTGCCGCCGCCACGTTGGCGCTCAAGGTGGGTCCATGAGCGGACTAAACGTGATTTTTGATAGGCAAGATGGGCTAGACGTACTTGCAAGCGCCCTTCCCTTGTTTGCGCCCTGCGGCCAAAAATTTCTAGAATCAAACCTGTGCGGTCCAGTACTTTGCAATTCCACAGTTTTTCTAAATTGCGCTGCTGTCCCGGACTAAGAGGGGCATCGGCAATGACAACTTCAACATCGTTATCATAGACAAGTTGTTTTATATTGTTCGCCTTGCCAGAACCCATATAGGTGGCTGGAGAGATATTCTTTAAGGTAACAATTTCAGTGTGGGTTACATCAAGCTCAATCGCGGCCGCCAAGCCTTGGATTTCCTCGACACTAGATGATATTGAACGCTGATTGGTGCCTGTAACTTCTTTGGCAACAGGCGTGCGCACATCAAGCACAACGATGAGTGATCGTGTGGCTTCATCGTCTTCATTGTGAAATGAGATGCCAGCGCCTTCTTGTTGAAAGCGTTGGTCATTGTGGTCTTTTTTATCTTTATTGTCGCTGGTCACGAATTACCTAAACCTTTTGGAATAGTGCAATTCATTATTACTGACTGCACTTTAATCGTCGTCGCCTTCGTCATAAAGGCTGATTTGTGAGCCTGGCATGATAGTAGAAATTGCGTGTTTGTAAACCAATTGTGACATGCCGTCACGTCGTAGCAAAACGCAAAAATTATCAAACCAAGTGACTACACCTTGTAGTTTAACGCCATTTACCAGGAAAACCGTAGATGGAATTTTTTGTTTCCGAATATGATTCAGAAAAGTGTCTTGTAAGTTCTGTGGCTTTTCATTTGCCATCTCTTTATCCCCTTTTTAGGGTTATTACGCCGCCATCAGTTCTTTTTAGATTCTAGTCAAAAGCCCCAAAAACGCCGTAGTTGCTGTCTTAGGGAGCAATATTTTACAACATTGCCCACCTCCCTGATAAAAAGCTAGCACACTTTATTTGACTTGGCGACCTAGAAGTATTGCGGATTAATTTTAGAAGTATTCGAGGCTGACCCGGAACAGGTGTTGTAGTTTTTGGATTTGTTCAGCCAGGGCAAAAAGTACAACGCGATCTTTAGCTTTAATTTCGGTGTCACCTGTTGGTAAAATGACTTTGTCACCACGAACAATAACGCCAAGACGTACACCATCGGGCAATTCTGTATCGCGCAGTTTATGGCCGATCATGGGTGATGTTTCCAGCACATCAGCTTCAACGATTTCGCCCTGCCCGCCAACAACCGGATGCACGCCTAAAATGCGCCCCCGGCGCGCATGTTTTAGAATGCTGGAGATCGTCACCGTGCGTGGGTCAATGATGGCATCAAGGCCAAGGCGTGAGCCGATGGATGAGACACCAAGGCTTGAAACCAGTGACATGGCCTGACTTGATCCGTGCTCTTTTGCGATCATCGCAGACAGGATATTGACCTTATCGTCATTGGTTACGGCGACAAATGCATCTGTCTGGTCGATGCCTGCCTCGCGTAATATTTCGTCCTCCAAAATTGAACCATGTAGAACCATGGCGCGGTTTAGCTTTTCAGAGACCTGTTCTGCACGTGATTCATTGGTTTCGATAATACGGATTTTTATGGAAGAGTTTCTTTCTTCCAACTTTTCGGCAACGTATAAACCAATATTACCGCCACCACCGATGATTACATGTTGTGGAGGTTTTTCTTCATGACCAAATAGTGCAAGTGTGCGGGAGGCATCGGCCTGGTCTCCGATAACGAACACATGATCGCCGGCTAACATTTGATCATTACTGTGGGGAACAAATGTTTTTCCGTCACGCACGATTGCGACGACAACAGCCGTTAAGTCAGGGAATAATTCGGTTAGTTGCGTAAGTGGCGTATTAACAACGGGGCAGTCATCATCAAGTTTAATGCCAAGAGCGATAACCTTTTCATCGACAAAGTAAATTGCTTCAAATGCCCCTGGCAGTGCAAGACGGCGAAGGACCATTTCTCCTACCGCAATTTCGGGTGAAATAATGACATCAATCGCCACTTTACCCGATGAAAACATGTTCTGGTATTCAGGCAATAAATAGGCTTGAGATCGAATGCGGGCAATTTTGGTTGGTATAGCAAAAACCGAATGAGCCACTTCGCAGGCCATCATATTGACTTCATCAACAAATGTGGCTGCAATAATCATATCTGCGTCTTCAGCCCCTGCCCGTTCCAGCACATCGGGGTGAGCACCATGGCCGACAATACCCTGAATATCACGCGAACTGGAAATCAGTTGAATGAGTTCTTCTGATGTATCAATCAGCGTTACGTCATTTTCTTCCAGCGAAAGTCTTTCGGCAATACCGCGACCGACTTGCCCTGCGCCGCAAATAATAATTTTCATCTTAAATAACCACGTTTGTTAGGTAGAAAACCTCTAGCAATATCAACGCGCTTAGTCAAAATTCTATTCAGAATTCAGTCCCAAAGACTTGATTTTCCGATGAAGTGCCGAGCGCTCCATGCCAACATGAGTGGCAGTTTTTGAAATGTTTCCGCCAAAACGCACAAGCTGGGCGGAAATGAAATCACGTTCAAATACTTCACGGGCTTCTCGCAATGGTAAATTAAGAATTTCTTCTTTTTCTGCGCCGCCTGTGGTGCTGGGGAGGGAATCACCGACTTCACTTGGTAACATATCTGTGGTGATTTCGCTGTCATGATCGCCTTCAGCCAAAATCATCAAACGTTCGACATTATTGCGTAACTGGCGCACATTTCCAGGCCAATCGTGGGTTTGCAAAACCGCCACGACATCATCACCGATTTTACGTGCGGGTTGTCCAGATTGCACTGAATACTGTTTGGCAAAGTAAGAAACAAGTTCGGGAATGTCATCGGCGTGCTCGCACAAGCCTGGTACTTGTAAAGGCACAACATTCAGGCGGTGAAACAAATCCTCGCGGAACGTTCCTTCTTGGATCATTTGTTGTAAATTCTTGCTGGTAGATGACACAACACGGACATCTACTTTTACTTTCTTTCCTCCACCAACGCGCTGAAACTTCTGTTCAACTAAAACCCGTAAAATTTTGCCCTGCGTTTCAAGGGGCATATCGGCCACCTCATCAATGTAAAGGGTGCCTTGATGAGCTTCTTCCAATGCGCCCACGCGAGTTGTTCTGCCTGTCTGAGGGTCTTCAAGCCCAAAAAGTTCTTCTTCCATGCGTTCAGGGGTCATCGTAGCGGCACTGACCGTGACAAATGCCCCTGCGCTTCGCAATGATTGATTATGCAATAAGTGTGCGGTTAGTTCTTTTCCCGCGCCATGTGGCCCAGAAATAAGGACGCGCCCGTTTGTCGGAGCGATTTTTTCAATATTCTGTTTCAATTGGCGAATGGGAGCCGATGAGCCGATGAGTTCATAATCACCGCCTGCGCGTCCTTTTAAAACGTCATTTTCGCGTTTTAGCCGGGCATTTTCCAAGGCTCTTTCGACCACAAGGACAAGGCGATCTACTTTAAACGGTTTTTCCATATAGTCGTATGCGCCGCGTTTGATGGCTGATACGGCTGTTTCAATATTGCCATGGCCTGAAATAATAACAACCGGTAAATCCGGGTGACGTTCTTTGATGACGTTGAGCAGGTCCAGCCCGTCCAAGCGCGAGCCTTGCAGCCAGATATCAAGAACAATCAATGATGGTCTGCGTTCTTCGATGGTTTCGAGGGCAGAATCACTGTCATGTGCCATTCTGGCTTCATAACCTTCATCTTCTAAAATACCCGCGATGAGTTCACGGATATCAACTTCGTCATCAACAATTAAAATATCAGCGGACACGACTAACTCCCGTTCTTTTCTTCTTTTTGATTCGGATTGTGTAAGTTCAAGGGGAACGATAATGAAATCATTGCACCTATGCCCCCATCAAATTCTTTTGGGGCATCTGTAAGACTGATTGACCCTTCATGGTCTTGCATAATGCGTTTTACGATTGCTAAACCCAAACCTGTACCCTTAACACGTGTCGTCATATAAGGTTCGGTTAAACGACCACGGTTTTCTTTGGGTAGGCCTTTGCCATTGTCAGATACGCTTAAAACGATGCTGTTGTCTTGTTTGTGAAGTGAAACAAGGATTTTGGGGCTTGGCTCTGGTGATGTTTCTAAACGTGTATCAATGGCTTCTTTGGCATTTTTGACCAAGTTTGTAATCGCCTGAGTAACTAATCGTCTATCAGCTTCGACTTCGAGTTTTTCATCAGGGATGTCTGTTTCAAATTTAACGTCTTCAAAACTGGCTTTTTGAAGGACCAGCGCATCTTTGGTTATTTCAACCAGATCGGTTTTTTCCAGTACAGCACTTGGCATTCTGGCAAAGGATGCAAATTCATCAACCATGGCGCGGATATCGCCGACTTGGCGAACAATAGTTTCTGTGCATTTTTCAAAAACTTCCGGGTTGGAAACGATTTCTTTTTGATATTTGCGTTTAAGCCGTTCGGCGGAAAGTTGAATAGGTGTTAGCGGGTTTTTGATTTCATGGGCAATGCGCCGTGCGATATCAGCCCAGGCTGAGTTTCGTTGAGCAATGACCAGCTCTGATATGTCATCAAAGGTAACGACAACACCGTGTTCTGTATCGCTGGTGCGTTCTGTGGTGACTTGAACGACAAAGTTTTTATCTTCACCGGCAATTTTTATCGTGATGTTATCTTCAGCGCGACCTGACAGTTTGTTTTCGGCCTGTTCAAGTGCGGGTAGCATTTCAGGCAGTACGTCTTTAAATTTTTTGCCGTGAATATCACTTAGATTGCGCTTGAGTAATGATAATCCTGCCCTGTTTGCCAGTGTAATTACTCCGTCTGGATCAATGCCTATCACACCGGAACTAACGCCTGACATTACTGCTTCAATAAAACGGCGCCGTTCATCTAATTGATGGTTGGTTGTGACCAGCTCGCTGCGTTGCTGGCCCAGTTGGTGGGTCATTTTATTAAAGGTTAGACCGAGGGTGGCCAGATCTCCCGTGCCCTCACTAACGGTTACTTTTGTGTCCAGTTTGCCTAAGGAAACTTTTTGCGCCCCTTTTACAAGTCCCACAATCGGTTCAACTAAAAGGTCGGCAAACCACATGCCAAACCAAACGGCAGCGAGTAAGAAAATTAAAGCGATACCAATATACATTACCGCAAATGTTACTTCCAGCCCGCTTCGTTGACTGAGCATTTGATTATACGAATTTTGCCCGGATTTGGCCTTTAAGATTTGTGATGTAATGGTAGGATTTACCAGCCTGTAGAGGTACAGATAATATTCATCATAGGATTTTAGTTTTGATAACCCTCGTATAACATTGCCATCGCCACTGGGGATAACAACCAGTTTTCCGCTTTTGGCCTCTTTAAAATACTTATCGTCAGGGGCGCGAAAGCCTAAATCGCGGCTAGCGGTAATACTGGCTTCGATTTTTCGATTTTTACGGTCAATAATGAACGCACCGCTTAAGTTTCTTAGAGAAACAAGTGTTGCGAGTTGTTGTAAGAAAACCTGTCGATTATCATCAAAAGCTTTTTTATTTTGATCGACGTTGAGACCAATACCATTAAGGTCGCCGCGCACCAGATCTTCTTGTTCTGCAAGATAAGATTCACCAATTTTAACAGAAGCCGAGATAATGGATTGAGTGCGATCTGAAAACCATTCATCCAGCCCACGATTTAAGGTTACTGTAGCAAAAAAAGCAATGACCAGTGCGGGAACGGCGGCAAACAAACCAAATTGACCGACAATGCGAGCATGAAGTACAGCGCCAGGGACTTTTCTGCGTCGTGCAACAAGCATTTCCCACACTTGCCAGCCGATAAGTAATGCCATTAACCCAAGCAAGACGCCATTTGCTACAAGCATCCAGAAGATCATGTCAGAAGTTGGGGTTAGTGGGGTTAGGCCGGTTAAAACCAGAAAAGTTGCCAAGCCAAAAGCAATGGCAAGCAAGACAAGAACAACACCGATGCGCCCTGCTCCGCGTCGACGGAAACTGACAAATTCCTCGTCATTATCTATGCGTTGAGTCGCCGCGTTCATATGCTAAAAACCAAAGTGTTGTTACAGACTATTACAGACAAAATCTTGGAACACCATTGAACATGATTCTATGGCGTGTGACAATAAATCAACACCTATGTGGCAAGAATGCGACACAAAGTGTGGAATATGAAATCAGTTTAAAGCTATTGGATATTATTGTTGCGAACAACGGTAAGGCCCAGGTCTTTTATGCGTGTGCGCAAGGTATTTCGATTGATGCCGAGCAACTCAGCCGCCTTGATTTGATTGCCATTGCAGGCAGCTAATGCTGAACTGATGAGAGGTCGTTCTACTTCGTGAATTATGCGTGAGTAAATACCGGATGGAGGCAAGCTATTGCCAAAACTGGCAAAATAATCAGTCAAGTAATTTTCAACAGCTAAGCCTAAATCAATGGGGCCATCATCAAGGTGGTGATCTATTGATAATTGGGTTGGATGCAGTGAAAGTTCTGTGTCAACGACTTGTTCACTGACTTCTTCATCGGCTTGAATCGCGACAAGGCGTTGGACAAGGTTTTCAAGTTCGCGGACATTGCCCGGCCATCTGTGTTGTTTTAAACGCTCTATGGCTGCAGTTGAAAACGACTTTTGCGGCAAGCCCATTTTTTGGGTATTGGCCAGGAAGTGATGCACAAGGTCTTCAATATCATCTAAGCGCTCGCGCAGTGGTGGCAATCGCAAGGGTACTACATTGAGGCGGAAGAATAAATCTTCTCTAAAAAGCCCATCAGAAATGAGTTGTTTTAGATCTCTGTGTGTTGCTGCAATAATCCGCACATCCGTTTTATGGGCTTTGGTGCCGCCAACACTGGTAAATTCGCCTTCTTGTAAAACCCTTAAAAGCCGTGTCTGGGCTTCCATTGGCATGTCACCAATTTCATCAAGGAATAATGTTCCACCACGGGCTTGTTCAAAGCGGCCAGCATAGCGCGCGGCAGCACCGGTAAAGGCCCCTTTTTCGTGACCAAACAGTTCTGATTCAATTAGTTCTCGTGGAATTGCCGCCATGTTTATGGCTACAAATGGCGCCATTTTTCGTTTTGAATAATCGTGCAAAGCGCGGGCAACCAGCTCTTTGCCTGTACCAGATTCACCGATGATGGTGACGGTTAAATCTGTTTGCGTCATGCGGGCAATAACGCGGTATATGTCCTGCATGGCGGGTGAGCGACCAACCAATGGCAAATCTTCATCGAGCGCCTTTGGTTGTATAGTGGATTTTGATGAGGCTGCATCGCGCTCGGCTTGTTCCAGCCCTTTTTCAACTGTGTTGAGCATCTCTTTGAGATCAAACGGTTTTGGCAGGTACTCATAAGCGCCACGATCTGCCGCCGTAATGGCGGTCATAATGGTGTTTTTGGCACTCATTACAATAACGGGAAGCTGGGGTCGGGCCTTTTTTATGCGTGGTAAAATCTCAAATATATTCTCATCAGGCAGCACGACATCGGTAATAACCAGATCGCCCTCACCTTCGGCAACCATACGCCATAAGGACATGGCCATCCCGGTGGAGCGTACTTCATAGCCTGCACGGGTGAGAGCCTGGGTTAAAACCGTGCGAATGCCAGTATCATCATCAGCGAGTAAGATTGTTTTACCTGTCATAGTGATGGTTCCATATTCAGTTCATCGCCGCTTTGAGTTTTGGCCATTGGTAACAGAATAGCAAATTCGGTTTTGTCGTTTTTGCTGGTGCAATCAATAACCCCGCCATGATCACCAATTATTTTAGCGGTTAGGGCCAGGCCTAAACCTTTGCCATTGGGTTTTGAGGATACAAATGGTTCAAACATATGCGGCAGAATATCAAGTGGAATGGTGCTGCCGGTGTTGGTTATCTTAACCTCTAGCGGCAAGGAGATACGATCACCGCTGGTGGATGCTTTTCCGCTGCGCATTGATAAGTGAACACCTGGCCTAAAGGCTGTTGAAAACACGATTGTGCCATTCCCGCCGTTTTCGGTAATGGCTTCGGCTGCATTTTTAACCAGATTGAGCAATACTTGCACCAACTGGTCTCTATTGCCATAAACGCGCGGTAAAGATGGGTCATATTTTTCGGAAACAGGAATATCTTTGGCAAATCCGTTGATCGCAACTTTTCGCACATGAGATAAAACAGCGTGAATATTGATAGGTTCGCGCGAGATGGGGCGCTCGTCTGAGAATTCCTCCATCTGATTGACAAGGTCGCGTATTCGGTCGGTTTCAGTGACAATAAGTTCTGTCAGTTCTAAATCATCAGCATCCAAGCTGGTTTCCAGTAATTGCGCTGCGCCGCGAATACCTGAAAGCGGGTTTTTAATTTCATGGGCAAGCATTGAGGCCATGCCGGTTACAGTTCTTGCCGCACTTCTATGGGTGAGTTGCTGGTCAATTTTTTGAGCCATGGAGCGGGGCATAATCTGAACAACGATCATGCCCTGTTGTTCACTATTGGGGGAAATAACCGGGGCAATTTGCAAGTCGACAACTCGTTCACCACCAGAACTTGGTGTGCCGACAACAACGCCATATTCATTAAAGGTAGCATTGCGAGTGCGTGCATCTTTAAGCAGGCCCAATAAAGGACTGGTGGCGGGAATGATGGCTTTTAAACCTTTTTTGCTCAATGATTTAAAACTGGACTGGAAAAAGTTTTCAGCAGCGGCGTTGGCAAATATGAAATTATTGTCGTTTCCTAATGCAATGAGCGGATTAGGCATGGCTTCTAATAGACAGGTAAAGTCAATCTGGCTTTGTGATGAATGGTTCACGCGGCGCACCTTGCTTTGCTATCTAAGACCAATTTGGATAAATCTTTCAAAACAGAAATAACAAATTGATCATCATTGGATTTCATAAGTTGGGTTTGGATTTGGCTTGCTTTTTGTTTAGAAATGGCTTGTTGGTCTAACAAACGCCCCATCATCCAGCCTAAGTGTTTGCGGGCAATGCGCACGCCAAATTCGGTACCATGAAAAGACATCATGGATTTGTAGTGTTCAAGGTATAAATCCATTTGCTGAGCAAGCGTTTTTTTTGCGCAACCTGTTCCTGTCTCTAATTGTTCAGCTAATTCTCCGATGAGCCAAGGACGACCATACGCCCCACGCCCGACCATCACACCGTCAGCGCCTGACAAGATCATCATTTGCTTGATGTCATCAAGGCAAGTGGCATCGCCATTGGCGATAAGAGGGATTGAAATTTGCTGTTTTACGGCGGCAATGGCACGCCAATCGGCTTTGCCTTTATAAAATTGGCAACGGGTGCGACCGTGGACTGTAATCAGTTGCACACCAGCATTTTCAGCCCGTTTGGCAAGCTCGGGAGCGTTTATGGTTTTATCATCCCAGCCGAGGCGCATTTTTAAAGTTACAGGCACACTTGCTGCCTTAACGGTGGCTTCAACCAAAGAGATGGCATGATCCAGGTTGCGCATTAAAGCAGACCCTGAGAGAGAACCTGTGACCTGACGGGCCGGACAGCCCATATTGATATCAATGGCATCACAGCCCAAATCTTGCGCAACTTTTGCCCCTTCTGACATCCAGTGTTCTTCGCGGCCGGAAAGTTGGATTACAAAGGGTGAAATATTGTCTTTACGGGTTTTGATAACCATATCGGCACGTGAACGGGCCAGTTCTTTGGAGGCAATCATTTCTGATATAACAAGCCCTGCCCCATGCTCATGGGCCATTTGGCGGAACGGCAAATCGGTTATACCAGACATCGGCGCAAGGAAAACCTTGTTACGTGTTTTGATATGTCCTATTTGTATGCTCATCAAACTTCATTCTGAAATTGCCTAAATAATAGGCACTTTTAAACCTCGCTTGTGTTTTGCACAAGTTGTTTATCTTAAAGGCGTTAAAAGGCTTCCATGTCTACTTATGCAATAATTGTGGCCGCAGGTTCAGGAACGCGAGCTGGTGGCGAAATTCCCAAACAATACCAAATGATCGGCGGCACGCCCGTCATATGCCACACGGTTGAAGCTTTTATCGGCAATGAGGATATTGATGGAGTGGTTGTGGTGATTGGTGATGGCCATCAAGGGCTTTATGAAGATGCTTTAGGCGGTTATGACTTACCTGCCCCTGTTATTGGCGGTTCGAGCCGCCAACAGTCCGTTTATAATGGCCTTAAAGCGATTAAACATCATAAGCCAACAAAAGTACTGATTCATGATGGCGCGCGGCCTTTCATTTCCGCGCAGGTTATTGGCAATGTTGTGCAGGCGCTCGAGTCAGTAGACTGTGTTATTCCCGCGGTTGGCGTGGTTGATACGATTGCGCAGGTTGAAGATGATATTGTCATCGATAAGCTTAATCGAGATCAATTGCGCGCGGTGCAAACGCCACAAGGGTTTGGATTCTCACAAATTTTCCAAGCTCATAAAAATGCTGCTGAGAGCGAAAACTTTACTGCAACGGACGACTCGGCGTTGATGTCTCAGGTCTATGTGGTTGAGGGTGATATTGAGAATATAAAATTGACAAGCGCCCAGGATATTAAAAAGGCAGATGAAAAAATGAGCCAAAATATTTTTGCAAACCTGCATGATATACGGGTTGGTCAAGGTTATGACGTGCATGCTTTTGAAGATGGCGATCATGTGATTTTATGCGGTGAGAAAATCCCGTTTACAAAAAAGCTTAAAGGTCATTCAGATGCCGATGTTGCAATGCACGCCCTCACCGATGCTATTTTGGGTGCGTTGAGTCTGGGTGATATTGGCAAGCATTATCCCCCTAGCGATCCACAATGGAAAGGTGCTGCATCTGAGATTTTCCTTAAAGGGGCAGTGAAACTGATTGAGGATCGCGGCGGCCGTTTGGCTCATTGTGATGTGACCATCATTTGTGAATCGCCTAAATTGCGCCCCTATATTGATGCGATGCGTCAAACCATGGCGAATTTTATGGGGATAGAGCTTGATCGCATGTCGATTAAGGCGACGACCAGTGAGCAGCTTGGGTTTACAGGGCGTGGCGAAGGTATTGCTGCCATGGCAACAGCAACGGTTCGGCTTCCATAAAAGGGTTTTACTATGTTTGATCGTGAAGTGATTTTTGAAATTAAAGACACGCTTGATATGGCGCGCGAAAAAGGTTTTATGATTGCAACGGCGGAAAGCTGTACGGGCGGCCTTATCGCGGCTGCTTTAACCAGTGTTGCAGGTTCATCTGATGTGGTTGAGCGCGGGTTTGTGACCTATTCCAATGATGCTAAAATAGAGATGCTTGGCGTTGATGAAGACCTTATCAGGCTTCATGGTGCGGTGAGTGAACATGTGGCGCGGGCTATGTGTGAAGGAGCGTTAAAAAACTCTCATGCAAACCTTACGGTAAGTGTTACCGGTGTTGCCGGCCCTGGTGGCGGGACAGAGAAAAAACCTGTCGGCACCGTTCATTTTGGAGTCACCAGTGAGGATGGTGTGACCAATCATGCTTTATTGCAGTTTGGTGATCTTGATCGCGATGAAATCCAGCTTAAGTCTGTTCGTGCAGCGCTTTCTTTGCTGCGGGGGCAAATGGATGGAGGCCGTGCACTGGCATAACGGCTCGCTTGCTATTGGATTTGGTAAATGACTTCCTATATTCAGGGCAAGTTATTATTTTTGGAGTGAAAATCATGTCTGATACAAAACAAATTGTCTGCCCAAGCTGTGGTGCAACCAACCGTGTGCCAAGTGCAAAATCTGCTTCTGCTGCCAAATGTGGCAAATGCGGTGAAAATCTATTTAACGGTAAACCAGTTGAGCTGACTGGCGCCAACTTTGCCAAACATATTCGTAATAGTTCGGTTCCTGTTGTTGTGGATTTTTGGGCTGAATGGTGCGGACCGTGCAAAATGATGGGACCAGAATTTGCCAAGGCGGCGAAAACCCTTGAACCTGATGTTCGCATGGCAAAACTTGATACAGAAGCGGCACAAAATATTGCTGCTCAGTATAATATTCGCTCAATCCCAATGCTTAAAATCTTTAAAGACGGTAAAGTGATTGCTGAGCAAGCTGGTGCGATGCCTGCCGATCAGATTGCCCAGTGGGTGAAATCGAATACTTAAGGGGAATCTCTTAATCAGGTTTCCCATAAAGCTGTGCTGCGCGCTTTTCAAATGATGATGTTAGTTTGCCCATCACAAGGTCAAAGGATGCCTTCATTAAAAGCCGCAGTGGCAAGCTGGACATTTCAAAGTCCAGAACCATTTTGGTGTGGCAATCGCCCTGCCCGTTTTCAATGAAACGCCAGGAGTTCGTTAGCTGCTTAATCGGACCGCCATTTGATTTTGACACCACGGTCATGCGGATTGGGTTGACCACAACATCGCTGATGAATGTTTCGTTGATTTTAAGGCTTTTGCGTTCAATCCGCAGTGCTGCTTTAAATCGTTTCACGCCATCATCATCAATCGTTAGGTCATAAACGTCTGACTTTGTGCACAACGGCAAAAACTCATGATAGGATGCAACATCTGCCACCATGTCAAACATTTGCTGAGCGCTATAATCGACGCGATTTGAAATCTCATAAACAGGCATGTGGTCCCTATTCTTGTAAGCTCTTTGCTCGTGCGGCCCGTAGTTGTTTAAAATCATCGCCAGCATGGTGTGATGATCTGGTAAGCGGGCTTGATGAGACCATCAAAAAGCCCTTGGAATAAGCGGTTTTTTCAAGCGCTGCAAATTCCTCTGGCGTTACAAAGCGATCAATTCGCGCGTGTTTTGAGGTTGGTTGCAGATATTGGCCAATGGTGATGAAGTCAATATCGGCAATGCGCATATCGTCCATGACTTGCATAATATCATCGCGCGTTTCGCCCAGACCGACCATTAAACCTGATTTGGTAAACATAGTTGGGTCAAGTTCTTTCACGCGCTGTAACAGTCGTAGAGAATTGAAATATCGCGCGCCTGGTCGAATTGAAAGATAAAGGTGCGGAACAGTTTCAAGATTGTGATTAAAGACATCAGGTTTTGATTCAACGACGATCTCTAAAGCCCCGTCTTTGCGTAAGAAATCTGGTGTCAGCACTTCAATTGTTGTGGTTGGTGATGCAACACGAATGGCGCGCACTACATCGGCAATGTGTTTGGCGCCGCCATCGGCTAAATCATCTCGATCAACCGAAGTGATAACGGCATGGGAAAGTTCCATTTTTGCAACCGCTTCGGCAACTTTTTCCGGCTCTGTTGGATCAAGGGGTAATGGTTTACCCGTGATGACATTACAGAAGGCGCAGGCGCGTGTGCAGGTATCGCCCATAACCATGAAAGTGGAATGTTTTTTAGACCAACATTCGCCAATATTGGGGCATCCAGCCTCTTCGCAAACGGTGACAAGGCCATTGTCTTTAACGAGTTTTTTAACTTCGTTGTAAACGGGTGAATTTGGTGCCTTTACGCGGATCCATTTTGGTTTGCGCTGAATTGGATTATCAGGACGATTGGCCTTTTCAGGGTGGCGTGGGCGTGCCTTTTCAGTATTATCAGACACATTTTCTAAAACTGTAGCCATTTATTTTTTCTTACCCTTTAGTAATCCGGACACAAACAGTGCTAAAAAACTACCAAAAATAGCCAAGGGAGCGATGCCTAAATTATAGCCGCCCATAATAATCAATTTTACATTTGCACCAAGAGTTGTGCCGATAATAGAAACGATTGTCGCCCCTATAAGACAAATGAGAATATTTATTTTAAGACCGCGATTAATTCTGCGATCCTGTTTGGCTGCCCAGCCCATAAAAATGGCAATGAGAATGACAACAATAATACTAACGATGGGTATTTGTTCCCAAATTGTTGGTGCAATCATTTGTCATTCTCAAAATTGTGGTGAACCATGGTGAGCTACGAACCTAGTTGGTTTTTTGACCTTTTATCATTCGATAAACGGTAATTAATACAACGGCGCCAACAATAGCAACCAGTAAGTTGCCAAAGAACCATCCGCTGAATATCATGCCGATTTTTAGGCCTATTGCATTAGCAATGAACGCGCCGACAAATGAGCCGATAACGCCGATTACAATGTTGGTCAAAAGGCCGTGATCACCTCCCGTTAGCTTTTCAGCTATCCAACCAGCTATCCCACCAATGAGTAGTGTGCCGAAAATGCCAACACCGCCGCCTAAATCCATTAATGCCATTGCTTCCATGAGTCTGCCCCTTTAGTTTCTAAGATTGAATGTTAAAGTAAAGTTACAGACTTACATATGGATCACACGGCCGTACGCATCAAGTACACTTTCGTGCATCATCTCAGAAAGTGTGGGATGCGGGAAGACTGTGTGCATCAATTCTTCTTCGGTGGTTTCTAATTTCATTGCAATAACAAAGCCTTGGATAAGCTCTGTCACTTCAGCGCCAACCATGTGAGCGCCAAGCAGTTGCCCGGTTTGTTTATCAAAAATGGTTTTGATCAGGCCCTGATCTTCGCCCAAAGCGATTGCTTTGCCGTTTGCCAGGAATGGAAAACGCCCGACTTTAACCTCATGGCCCGCTGCTTTTGCCTTGGCTTCGGTAAGGCCAACTGAGGCAACTTGTGGGTGGCAATAGGTGCAGCCCGGGATTTGGTTTTTATCCATGGGGTGAGCATTTTTGCCCGCGATTTTTTCGATGCAAATAACGCCTTCATGCTCTGCTTTGTGGGCCAACATGGGCGGGCCTGCAACATCGCCAATGGCATATATGCCTGAAATATTGGTGCGGCCAAAGTCGTCAATGACGATACAACCGCGATCGGTTTTTATGCCAAGGTCTTCAAGACCAAGGTTTTCAATATTGCCCACCACCCCAACGGCAGAAATGACACGATCAACTACGAGCTGTTGGCTTTTGCCATTCTTGTCTTCAATGGTGGCCGTGACGTTGTTGGCCCCTTTGTCCAGTTTTGCAACTTTGGCTTCGGTCATGATCTTTAACCCGTGCTTTTCAAGTTGCTTGCGTGCAAATTTTGAAATTTCCTCATCTTCAACCGGCATAATCTGTTTCATAACTTCCACCACGGTGACATCAACGCCCATGGAATTATAGAACGATGCAAACTCAATACCAATCGCACCCGAACCAATGACCAACATTGATTTTGGCATTTCGTCAGGCACGAGAGCCTCGAAATATGACCAGATCAGTTTGCCATCTGCTTCAAGACCGGGCAAGGCACGTGGGCGCGCGCCTGTGGCTAAAATGATGTGTTTGGCTTGGATTGTGCTGACGGGTTTACCGTCTTTACTCACCTCAACAGCGCCCTTGCCTTTAAGGATGCCGCGTCCATCTATGATGGTTACTTTGTTTTTCTTTAGCAGATGTTGAACACCGCCGCTAAGACGGGCAGAAACGCCGCGAGAGCGTTCGACAATAGCTTTGCCATCAAAACCGATTTTTTCAGCGTTTAAGCCATATTCTTTGGCCCGCTTCATAAAATCATAAATTTCGGCACTTCGCAAAAGCGCTTTTGTTGGAATACAGCCCCAGTTGAGGCAAATGCCGCCAAGATATTTATCTTCCACAATGGCGGTTTTAAAGCCCAGTTGTGCGGCGCGAATGGCTGTTACATAACCGCCCGGCCCTGCACCGATGATGACAACATCAAAATTAGTATCACTCATTTTATTAATCCTTACACCAACATCATTGCAGGTTCTTGGATGCACTCTTTAAAGGCACCGAGCAAAAGCGCGCCAAGTGCGCCGTCAACAGCGCGGTGATCTGTTGAAAGCGTGACACTCATTACGGTGCGAACTTCAACCTTATCGCCAACTACAACGGGGCGTTTTTCACCGCCGCCGACGGCTAAGATGGTGCCGTGTGGAGGGTTGATGACGGCTGAGAAGTTTTTGATGCCGAACATGCCAAGGTTGGAAACAGCCGTTGATCCGCCCTGATATTCGTGCGGCATAAGTTTGCGGTTGCGGGCGCGTTTGGCCATGTCTTTAATCTCGGTTGAGATTTGTGCCAGACCTTTGGTTTCAGCATCGCGCACCACTGGGGTAATCAGCCCGCCAGGAATAGAAACGGCAACACCGACATCTGATTTTTTGTGTTTTAACATCCCGCCTGGTGCCCATGAGGCATTGGCATCGGGGACTTTTTGCAAGGCCATTGCCATGGCTTTGACGATGAAGTCATTGACCGAAATTTTCCAAACAGGTTTTCCATCGCTATCTTTGGGTGCGCTTGCGTTGAGTTTTGAGCGCACAGCCAATAATGAGTCTAACTCACAATCAACTGAAAGATAAAAATGCGGTACGGTTTGTTTTGATTGCGTCAAGCGTTCAGCAATGATCTTACGCATGGAATCATGTGGCACCAATTCATAAGAATCTGGTTCGTACATTTTAAAGATTTCATCGTCGGTCATGGCACCGGCAAGGGCTGTTCCTGATGCGGCGCTTGATGCTTTTGCAGCAACACCTTCTTTAATAGCTTTTTCAACATCGCGTTTAACCACGCGGCCATGAGGGCCAGTGCCTGTCAGCAATGATATATCAATGCTATTTTGGCTGGCGATACGGCGTGCAAGGGGTGATGAGAAAACGCGCGCGCCTTTAGGGCTGCTTGCTGTGTCAGGTGTTGTGGCACTAGCGGTGAGCGTTGGCGCGTTTTGTGTTTCTGTGGGTGCCACTGTTTGCGGGGCATCTGCTGTTGCTTGAGGTGCGCCAGCAGGTTTGGCCTCTGCTGTTGGGTTAAAGCCATCAAGGGCAGATTGATCTTCGCCCTCTTCTAAAATGATGGCGATTGGTTGGTTGACGGGGACATCATCTGTGCCATCGGCAATAAGAACTTTTCCTAATGTACCTTCGTCAACAGCTTCAATTTCCATTGTGGCTTTGTCGGTTTCAATTTCGGCAAGTACATCGCCAGATGCTACCTTATCGCCTTCTTTCATCAACCATTTGGCAAGTTTGCCCTTTTCCATTGTAGGTGAAAGGGCTGGCATTAATACTGATATCGGCATGCTCTTTCTCCTTAAACGTAAAGGACGGATTTGACCGCCTCAACAACTTCGCCAGCATTAGGCAAAGCTAGTTTTTCAAGATTGGCGGCGTAAGGCATCGGCACATCTTTGCCCGC
>JALWJW010000163.1 GCA_026996935.1 Hyphomicrobiales bacterium | reverse complement strand
ATCTTGATTTAATGGCACATGTGCGTAATACGGGCACCCAAAAGGGCGACCGCACGGGCACAGGTACGGTTTCGGTTTTTGGCTATCAGATGCGGTTTGATTTATCGCAAGGGTTTCCATTGGTAACAACAAAAAAATTGCACTTGCGGTCGATTATTCATGAGCTTTTGTGGTTCCTTAAAGGTGATACCAATATCAAATACCTTAAAGACAACGGGGTGAGAATTTGGGATGAGTGGGCCGACGAAAATGGTGATTTGGGGCCTGTTTATGGCTATCAGTGGCGCTCTTGGCCAAACCCGTCCGGTGAGCCGATTGACCAGATCAAGGACTTGGTTGAGCGGATTAAAACCACGCCGGATTCCCGTCGTTTAATGATTACAGCATGGAACCCTGCTGATGTTGACAATATGGCGCTGCCGCCGTGCCATTGTTTGTTTCAGTTTTATGTGGCCGATGGCAAATTGTCGTGCCAGCTTTATCAGCGCTCGGCTGACATTTTTTTGGGAGTGCCGTTCAACATAGCCTCATATGCGCTGCTCACGCATATGATGGCGCAGGTTTGCGGGCTGGAGGTGGGGGACTTTGTTCACACCCTTGGTGATGCGCATTTATATTCCAACCATTTAGAGCAAACCGATGAGCAATTATCGCGTCAGCCTTTGGCTTTGCCGAAACTGGTTTTAAACCCTGAGATAAGCGAAATTGACGGGTTTTCATTTGAAGATATTGAGATTGTTGATTATCAATCTCATCCTCATATTGCCGGTGCTGTGGCTGTTTAACCTTTAAGAGCAGGTTTTTTGATTTGAGGTTGGGAAAGGTGAAATTGGATTATGTCTAAAGCAAAAACAGTTTTGGTATTGGCAATGTCAAAAAATGGGGTGATTGGTGATGATAATCAATTGCCGTGGAATCTGCCTTCTGATCTTAAGCGGTTTAAGGGAACCACGATCGGGCATCCGATTGTAATGGGGCGTAAAACTTTTGAGAGCATTGGCCGGCCATTACCCGGGCGCGATAATATTGTTTTAACCCGCTCTGGTCGTTTTGAGGATGACAATGTTCATGCGGTTTCCTCATTAGAGGAGGGGCTTGCTTTAGCGCAAAAATTTGCCGATCAGCGAGGTGTTGATGAAATTATGATTATTGGCGGCGGTGATGTGTTTGAGCAAACGCGTGGTGATGCCGATAAAATTCATCTGACCATTGTTGACCTTGAGCTTGAAGGTGACACGGTGTTTTCCCCGCTTGAACCAGATATATGGAATCTGGTTTCAAGCCAAAAGGTGAGTGCAGGGCCAAAAGACACGGCTGACTTTGTAGCGCAGGTTTTTGAACGCATTAAACAGTAAAAAGTTGCCTCAATTATCTTTTATGCGGTGATTTTACTGGTGCGATTTTCGGGCGCTATTTTTGGACTGATTACATTTTCATGTTTAATTTCTTTGATATTGCGAACATGTTGAGCATTTTGAATTAGCCTGGTGGCTTTTTCCATGCTCAAGGGGCGATTATACAGATAGCCTTGTCCGGTTGTGCACCCCATTGCCAACAATACAGTGTGCTGCTCTTGGTCTTCTATGCCTTCAGCTACGGTTGTGATCCCCAGTGAACTAGCGAGTTTAACCATGGCATGAACAATGGCGCGGTTTGAGGCATCGCTGAGCAAATCATTGATGAATGAGCGGTCTATTTTTAATTCATCTACGGGTAGATCTTTTAGATGAGACAGAGATGCAAAGCCTGTTCCAAAGTCATCCAATGATATCCGTAAGCCTTTATTTCTTAAATAAGTCAATAATTCGGGGATGTCTTCTGTTCCGCGACCAATGATGCAGCCTTCGGTAATTTCAAGATAAAATTTGCTTGGATCAAGACCTTTGCGCTCAATGTCACGCACAATGCGTTTCATGCGGTTTTTATCTTTAATTTGTGTCGGGTGAATATTGACAGCAATGCGCCCTGGGTCGATGCCAAGGTTTTTCCAGGTTTGCATGTCTTGGAAAACTTGCTCAATAACAAAGTCAGCAATGTATGGCATTAGCCCGCGGTCTTCTGCAACAGGGAAAAATTGGCCAGGAGAAACCGTTTTCCCATCCGGGTGGTTCCAGCGGATGAGAGCTTCAAAGCCTTCTATTTGACCTGTGCGGATAGAAACTTTTGGTTGATAGAGAAGTTCAAACTCGCTTTCAACCAATGCCAGACGTAAGTCATTTTCCATCGCCTGATCAGAACTTAACTGAGATTTCATTTGCTGGTCAAAGAAGTTGTATTGACCACGCCCTGCGGCTTTGCCGCGCTGGAGGGCTAGATCTGCGTGTGATAAAAGTGTTGGGGTATCAAGAGCATCAAAAGGCAACATGGAGATGCCAACGCTGATGCCTGGACATACATTTGAGCCATTAACTCGAATTGAATGATTTACGGCTTTTAAAACGCGATTGGTAAAGTCGGCAGTGTCTTTTGGTGATTTGTGATGTTTGGCAATAATAGCAAATTCATCACCGCCAATACGGGCAACAAAATCATAGTCTCGAACAACGCTTTTGAGGCGTTTTGCAACTTCGACTAAAACAGTATCACCTGCGGCATGACCGGAAATATCATTGATATTTTTAAAATGGTCCAAGTCGCAAATAAGTAAAGAAACGCTTGACCCCTGACGCTGAGCCTCGCTTACGGCTTCTTCTAAACGGGTCTGGAACTCGCGGCGGTTTGGAAGCTCTGTTAGAGGGTCTTCCATAGCATATTTCTGCATATCAGCTTTTGCATGGTCTAACTCGTTGATTTGTTGTTCGTAAGCTTTAATCGTTTGGCTGTGTTTGATTGATAAAGCGGATGTTTGCCGAATGACCATGAATAAAAAAGAAATATAAACTGCTGTTGATATTGCGATCAGCAATGAATATTCGGTAGATAAATACAAGCCTTTTAAAATTACCGGGAGGGTTAAAAGCGCAAGATAAGCGATTGCGGCAGGGTAGACGCGGGACAATTGAATGCTGCCAACAGCGGCCATTGCTGCCATCGTCAACAGGATAATTGCTTCATACTGGTTTGCTGAATTGCCCAAATATAAAAGGGTGAGAAATATCCAAGGTATCGTGAAATAAACTGAAAGAAATATAATCTGCTTGATGGCCTGTTTTGTGACAGGCCGGGTACGATTTGAGTTTCCATATTTCCAACGGTATAAGGCATAGGATGCGCCCAGGAAGTTTATACCAATCCAGGCCATCATTTCCGCAGTTGTTGCAATACCGTATAAGCAATATGCAATAATTATTGTGTTGATATAGCGCCCTGTGGCTGTCACCGGTGTTGTGGCGAACAAACTGTTGATTTGTTCAGGCCCGATGTTTTTGACCAGTGGGTGTTCCCAGAATTTCATTGTTTTTATCATCCCTGTTTGAAGCGTCAGCTTCCCCCTATGTTGTGAGATTAGCAAAAATGTTTTGATTTCCGGTCAAAAACAATGAGGTGATTTGATCGGTCATTTAAACGGATTATTAAGGATGGCTTATGTCGTAAAACGGCTTGCGCCTTGTATCGGCTTTTGACACAGTGGAGTGAACAGATTCTAACCTTGAGGAAGACTTATGAAAACCCGTGCCGCTGTTGCTTTTGAAGCTGGAAAACCGCTTGAAATTGTTGAGGTTGATTTAGAGGGGCCAAAAGCAGGCGAAGTATTGGTTGAGATTAAAGCCACGGGGGTGTGTCATACCGATGAATTTACCCGTTCAGGCGATGATCCGGAAGGACTGTTTCCGGCCATTTTGGGCCATGAAGGGGCAGGTGTTGTGCTTGAGGTTGGCGCTGGTGTGGCTTCATTAAAACCGGGCGATCATGTTATTCCGCTTTACACGCCAGAGTGCCGTGAGTGTGATTATTGCCTCAATCCAAAGACCAATTTATGCCAGTCCATTCGTGAAACCCAAGGCCAGGGTCTGTTGCCAGATGGCACGACGCGGTTTTCATATAAGGGCAAACCGATCTTTCATTATATGGGGTGTTCAACCTTTGCCAATCACACGGTGATGCCAGAAATTGCGCTGGCGAAAGTGCGAAAAGATGCTCCGTTTGAAAGCATTTGTTATATTGGTTGCGGGGTGACAACGGGCGTTGGCGCGGTGATTAATACGGCTAAGGTTGAGCCGGGTTCCAATGTGGTGGTGTTTGGCCTTGGCGGCATTGGGTTGAATGTAATTCAAGGTGCGCGCATGGTTGGGGCCAATAAAATCATTGGTGTTGACTTGAATCCTGACAGAGAAGAATGGGGCCGCAAATTTGGCATGACGGACTTTGTTAATCCTGACAAAGTTGACGGTGACCTGGTGGCTCATCTGGTTGAGTTGACCAATGGCGGGGCTGATTATTCGTTTGAATGTATTGGCAATGTTAATGTCATGCGCATGGCGCTTGAGTGTTGTCATAAGGGCTGGGGTGAATCCATTATCATTGGTGTGGCAGGGGCCGGTCAGGAAATTTCAACCCGTCCGTTCCAACTGGTTACGGGTCGTTCATGGCGCGGCACGGCCTTTGGGGGCGCGCGTGGCCGCACCGATGTGCCAAAAATTGTTGACTGGTACATGGACGGCAAAATTGAGATTGACCCAATGATTACCCATACGCTGAAATTGGAAGACATCAATAAGGCGTTTGATTTGATGCACTCTGGCGAGAGCA
>JALWJW010000162.1 GCA_026996935.1 Hyphomicrobiales bacterium | reverse complement strand
GGATAACCAGCCGCTTCAAGTTTTTCAACCAGAACACTGGCAAACTCACCAACAGAATGGCCGCCGATAATCGACATGCCAAGACCTGCAAAGCCAAAGGCCGCAATGGTTTTTATCGGCATCAAGGTTTCATTTGATGCTACTTCCATTGGCACATCATCCTTGGTTTCAGGCTCATGATCACCTGAAAATCTTTTTACCAGACGCCATGTCGCCATCACCTGAATAGCCAATAATATTGTGCCAAAAACATATAGGTCTGTGGTATTTAAAAAAGCCCCATCGTCTAGACTTGTAACACCTTGGGTTTTTGGAAAAGCTTTCATCATCAACATGATGACCCCTAGCGAAAAGAATACGCCAGCAGCGGCCGCATAAAGATCTGTACTTAAATTGACCAGCGGTTTTGGCAATTGGGCATTGCCTTCAACATCGCGAGGCAATATTCCGCTATAAGCCCCGAAAGCGACAGCACCGACATGCAAGGTTAAGATCGTAACAATAAAACCAATACGCGGTGTGGCTGCCAAAACAAAACCAAGCATCACAAGTTCTGGAATATTACTTGACAGGCCTGCCATGGTGCCGGCAACGAATGAATTCATTTTCTTGCGTTTTGCATAGCCATCAACAGCCATAATCATCATTTCTGATGAAGAAAAAACCACTAACAGCCCGCCAATGCCAAGAAGAACACCTTTCACCCAGCCATGACCTTGAATGGCGAATGTGGCAACAGCAACAAGGGCTAGACCAACAAGTAAAAACCAAAGCCATTGTTTGCCGTGAGGTGCGTGATCTGAACTGTTCTTATCTGCCATTTTTATTATCCTGCGACCGCCCTCTTATTAGAGACTGTAAAATCAAGACGTTACGTTAGCTGGCCAAAAAGATTCGCGCCAATAAAAAATCAACACTTTGTGTCGCGGATCATCAAGCAAGCCGAAAACAAATAAAGCCATAGCCGAAGACCAGAAATGACGAAGAAAAAATGAGGCGGTTGCGGCCAGAACGATGAGTGCGCACGTAGTAATTTTCGTTAGTTTAAGGGCCTTTGTTTAATGTTTTCTGGTAATTTCCAGCAACCCGTTGTTTACTTTCTTGCAAGATCAGAGACACTTAAAGCTTGAAAACTGCAATAACGATCCAATCTGTTATGAAGTTGAGGATATAAAAAATCTTTTGCTTTTTAGCACTTTCGCCTTAAAAACAATGGGGTGAACACTTTTTATTATATAGAGCGGACATAATATACCCCCATGGAAACACTGAATTACGATATTTTTGCGCTCATTAACGCGCCTGCTGCACCATCTCAATATGTTCTCGTTGGGGCGCAGTTTGCGGCCAAATGGCTGATTTA
The DNA here is from genome assembly GCA_026996935.1 of Hyphomicrobiales bacterium. Lineage (GTDB taxonomy): Bacteria > Pseudomonadota > Alphaproteobacteria > Rhizobiales > Aestuariivirgaceae > JALWJW01. Next base: position 3,333 of record JALWJW010000162.1, on the reverse strand, counting down.
TCTTACAGGTCTATGGATGGTAATTATGTGGATCAGAAGTGGCCGGGCTATGCGCACGGCTTTGCTTGACAGCGCTTTTGCCGCTGCTCTCGGGTTAGGGCTTAGTCAGGTGATCTCATATTTTTATTACCACCCCCGCCCGTTTGAAATTAAACTTGGTAATCAGTTTTTATACCACGCAACAGAATCCTCTTTCCCCAGTGATCATGGCGTTATCATGTTTTCCATCACCCTGGCCTTGCTTATGAGTCGTGTCAGTCGGCCGTGGGGTAGCGGGTTGATGCTGGTTAGTTTGGTTATTGTCTGGTCTCGGGTTTATCTGGGCGTACATTTCCCGCTTGATATGGCTGGTGCTTTTGTTGTTGCCTTGTTCTCAGTGCTTATTATCACTGGTCTTCCCGGTATTCTTGACAAATTTATCTATAGCCCGCTGTTGAAAATTTATGATGCAATTCTCAATATAGCGCGCATCCCTCACACAATTTCACCACGATCTTGATTGAACGAACCTTGAACGCAAAAAAGGCCGCGATATTATTCGCGGCCTTTTTAAAACTATGTTTTGATCAAATCAGATTTTAAGCAGACTCTTTTTTGTCTTCTTCTTTTTCTTCTTTGTCGGAATAAATCATCAATGGCTGGCCTTCACCTTCAACAACTTCTTTGGTGATGACAACTTCTTGAACATTATCCATGCCCGGAAGATCAAACATTGTATCAAGTAGAATGCCTTCAAGAATTGACCGTAAACCACGAGCACCCGTTTTGCGGACGATCGCTTTTTTAGCAATGGCGCTCAAGGCTTCTTCTTTAATGGTCAACTGGGTGTCTTCCATTTCGAACAAGCGTTGATACTGTTTGATCAGCGCGTTTTTAGGTTCGGTCAAAATAGTGATCAGCGCATCTTCATCCAAGTCTTCCAAGGTGGCAATCACAGGGACACGGCCAACAAATTCAGGAATCAAGCCAAAGCGCAATAGATCATCAGGTTCCAGTTCTTTAAGCATTTCGCCAATGCCACGTTCTTCCACATCTTTAACTTCAGCACCAAAGCCGATGGATGAATTATCACCACGGCTGGCAATGATTTTATCAAGACCAGCAAATGCGCCGCCTAGAACGAACAAGATGTTGGTTGTATCAACCTGCAAGAACTCTTGTTGTGGATGTTTGCGGCCACCTTGTGGTGGCACAGAAGCAACGGTGCCTTCCATGACTTTAAGCAAAGCCTGTTGAACGCCCTCGCCCGATACATCGCGGGTGATTGACGGGTTATCAGATTTACGTGAAATTTTATCAACTTCATCAATATAGATGATACCGCGCTGGGCGCGCTCGACATTATAGTCAGCAGCCTGCAACAATTTCAAAATGATGTTTTCAACGTCTTCGCCCACATAACCCGCTTCGGTTAGTGTCGTGGCATCAGCCATTGTAAATGGTACATCAAGAATACGGGCCAAAGTTTGGGCCAATAATGTTTTACCGCAACCGGTTGGGCCAACCAGCATGATGTTTGATTTTGCCAGTTCAACTTCATCGGTTTTGGCGGCATGGTTCAAACGCTTATAATGATTGTGAACAGCAACAGACAAAACCCGCTTGGCGCGTTCCTGACCAATGACATAATCATTAAGCACGTCGCAAATTTCTTGCGGTGTTGGTACACCTTCGGTTGATTTTACCAATGAAGATTTATTCTCTTCACGGATGATGTCCATACACAGCTCAACGCATTCATCACAAATAAACACTGTTGGTCCAGCAATGAGTTTACGCACTTCATGTTGGCTTTTGCCACAGAAAGAGCAGTATAAAGTATTTTTACTATCGTTCTCGCTTGATTTGCTCACACGAGGTCTCCTTAAGCGTTGGTCAGGCTTTTATTTGGTCTCAAACTAATCGTCTTAAACTTACATACCCAAAGTCTAAGCAAAATTTATGCCTGATACGAGTCTTTTACAAACTTTACTATGTCGCAGCATGTTTTTACCCTGTTGAGAATGACAGTGCTTAGTTAATCAAGCATTTATCAATGGAGTAAAAACAGTGTTTTCCCCATGAATAACAAGGCAAAACATAAAAAACCTGTTACTTATCTTTTTTCTTATCACTATCTTTCTTGTCGTCTTGGTTTTTATCTTTTGGACGTTCAGTGACAACTTCATCGACCAAACCAAAATCTTTAGCCGCTTGAGCTGTCAAAAATGTGTCCCGTTCCAGAGCATTTTCGATTTTTTCGAGTTTTTGACCCGTATGTTTTACATAGATTTCGTTCAAGCGTGAACGCAGATCAATAATCTCAGCCGCGTGGCGTTCAATGTCAGATGCCTGCCCCTGGAAACCGCCGGAAGGTTGGTGCACCATAACGCGGGCATTTTCTAAAGCAAAACGCATGCCTGGTTCGCCCGCTGCCAATAATAAAGACCCCATAGAAGCAGCTTGTCCAATTACCGTGGTTGAAACGGCTGGCTTGATAAATTGCATCGTATCATAAATCGCCATGCCTGCCGTCACTACACCGCCTGGTGAGTTGATATACATAGAGATTTCTTTTTTAGGGTTTTCTGCTTCAAGAAATAAAAGCTGAGCAACAACTGTTGTCGACATATGGTCTTCAACAGGGCCAGTGACGAAAATAATCCGTTCACGCAGCAAACGCGAGAAAATATCAAAAGAACGCTCACCACGTGGGGATTGTTCAACAACCATTGGAATGAGGTTCATGTATGTGTCGATTGGATTATTCATAATCTGCCTTTAATTGCTCTCTAAATAGGGATGATTCGCCTGATAGTAGAATCATATAATCAATTGATCCTTTACATAAGGTTTCTATGGGGTGCATTGCAAGAGGCGTGACATGGTGGAACACAGGTTCGTTTGAACAGGGTAAATGCGGTTTTTCTTGGATTTTACCTTTTGTTCAAAGCTGAACCTACCTATGTATAAAGACAAACCCGTTTGCTAATGATTTCCTGCTGATCTTCAACTGACCTTCTATAGGCTTGGATCATATTTAAAGTCGACCTGATGAATATTGAAACTTTTATAGAAAACACCATTTGGATTGTTCAATACCCGGTGCAATATGCTGGGTGTTCTTTGCACGCGCGCATGACGATTATTCGATTGCGCAATGACAAACTGGTTCTTCATTCCCCGTGTCATATTAGTGATGAGCTTAAAGCTGAAATAAACGCCCTAGGTGACGTTGGTTTTATTATCGCACCGGGAACGTATCATTACTTTCATGTTGAATCGGCTCAACAAGCTTTTCCGGAAGCTGAAACACTGATTTGTCCCGGCATTGAGCAAAAGCTGCCTGAGCTT
>JALWJW010000161.1 GCA_026996935.1 Hyphomicrobiales bacterium | reverse complement strand
ACAGAAAACAAACGGCTGATTTTTTGAGGCCAGACAATAAACCAATCATCAAATTCTGGGTTTTCCACCGCAATGTCGGTGCGAGGAAAGTCCTTATCACCCCCCTCATTAACCTGTCCATAAGCTGCAGACACGATCGAGGCCAACGAAACAGAAACCGGGACAGAAACAGAATACGGCAAAATGTCATTTATATCGCGGCGATTTTTTGCATCCTTAACTACAGACCTTGTTTGAGGAACAATGGTTTGTTTTAGCTCACGTAAAACTCTTGGTCTGGGTTCAAAATAACGGCTGTTTTTAAACGACAAAGGCTCGTGATTAGGAACAGTAAAACCCGATCCTGCAACATCAGATACGGCCACATCAGTATCCACAACACCAGATAAATGCAATCCAAGCAAAAAAGCTCCCGTTGCCAGGGTGCTTGCCAAAGAAACTTGCAGCACACCGGAAAAACCTGACCGCGCGCCTTGCTTCATTTGTATTTCCGCACAAGCCTCATCACGCCTTACTCCAACCAATGAGTTCAAATCAGGCTTTATAGATTGCTTTTTCTTAAACAGGTTGGCAAACTCATCATGGGCCAAATCAATCGGCTGGCTTATCTTTGCCATTCTGGCGTTTATTTCAGCAATATTCTCCACCACACACCCGCATTCATAACCCTAAAATTCAGGGGCATCACCACATTTATCTATAAAGTGAAAAACATAAACGGCAGAATTACGGGCAAATTCTGGTAAAATGCGGACGATTTAAAGATGAAAACTCACATATTCGCACCGATTGATTTTTTTTAACTTTAAATCAGCTTCCGATTATTACCATAACAATTAGCAGGTTTTCTGATGTAAAGCATCTTGCTCTAAGATCAGATTTCTATGGTAAAATCCGTGGAGTACAAACAAAAGTCAAAGATCTGCTGTTTTCTCGACAAGACAAAACATCATCTTTTAAGTCGCCCATAATCATCATCCAAGCGCACAATGTCATCTTCGTCCAAATACCGCCCGGTTTGCACTTCAACAAGTTCAAGAGCTTCTTCACCGCGGTTTTCTAAACGATGGATACAGCCTTGTGGAATAAAGGTGCTTTCATCAACACCCAGTTGGAAAGTGGTGTCATCGCATGTAATGGTTGCACAGCCCTTCACCACCACCCAATGCTCTGCTCTATGTTGATGAAACTGCCTGGAAATTGCACAACCAGGACGAACCAGAATGCACTTTACCTTGTAAAACGGTGTTTCTGTAATAACATCAAAGTGCCCCCATGGCCGCGCGACCCGATTATGAATTTCAACTTCGGGGCGTTTCATCAATTGCAATGTTTCAAGCGCACTTTTAAAGGCGCGGTCATTACCTTTTTGTGTAATCAGCAGGGCATCTTTTGTATCAATGATATTCAGATTTTCCACCCCGACAGCAACCGTCAGGCGATGAGGGCTGCGCACATAGGTTTCCTTGCTGCTTTCCAGCAAAACATCGCCGCAAACCCGATTGCCATCCCCGTGGTCATTGGCCAGTTTTTCTAATTCATCAAACGAGCCAACATCACGCCATCCCCCATCAAAATAAGCCACATAAACATCTAATGCCTTTTCCAGCACCTGTTTATCAATTTGCAACGCCGGCACCGCCCCATATGCTTTGGGGGGTAGAAAAACAAAACGGCCTTCTTCTTCAAGCTCTTTCATTGCCAGATCGCAAGCCGATAAAACCGATGGCACCGAACGATCAATCTCGCTAAGGAGTTTTTCAGGACGAACCAATGAAATCCCAGCATGCCAAAGCCAACCGTCATCAACCAGTTTTTGAGCCGCTTTAATATCTGGTTTTTCAATAAAACCACACACCCGTTGCGGCTTCCTCACATCTTGTAAAGGGTATTCAGGTTGAATATAACCAAATTTATTACACGGATTTTCAGGCTCAACACCAAGTAAAACCCAGCCATAATCTTCTGCTAAATAACAATTTGCGGCAATTGTCTTTTCAAACAGCGGCTCATTATCAATTATTTGATCACTGGGCAAAATCAACATCAAAGCTTTAGGGTAGTTTTCCTTCACCCAAAGAGCTGCCGAACACAATGCCGCTGCCGTATTGCGGCTAACAGGTTCCACCAGAATGTCACCAACCGCATTAAGTTCATCCAACCCATCTTGAACCAGAAATCTTTGGGCTTTGGTTGTGACATATAAGGGTTTCACCTGACCAGCAATGCCCTGACAGCGCAAAACTGTTCGCTCAAACAAACTTTGTCCACCAACCATTTTTAAAAACTGCTTAGGCGATTGCTTACGGCTTAACGGCCATAAACGCATCCCAGCTCCGCCGCATAACACGACAGGCACAATAACCCGTTCCAATACATTTCCCTCACTCCCCAGCGACAGGAATTATATATCACACAAAACACATACAGTAAATTGAATTATTCCGACTACTGACGATCCTACCAAAAACGGGACTTAAGCAATTGAAATATCGCTACCTTTTTCAACCAAAGGCCATTCACTCATCTGATTTCGCTGCCAGGTCATTTGCCGTTTAGCATAGTTTCGCGTTTCCTGTTGGGCCTTCAAAACAGCCTCATCCAATGAGCAAAATCCATCCAAATACTGCCCCAAAGAACGCACACCAATGGCCTTCATGACAGGCAAATCTGGCGGCAAATTCAAGGCCCGTAAGGATTTTACTTCATCCAAACCACCACCCTTGACCATATCTTCAAACCGCCCATTAATCCGCTCATACAAAACACTACGCTCTGGCGATAACGCCACACGGTCAATCTGCTCCACATTGGCCAAAGCGCTTTGTTTTGCCGCCAGCCGATGAAATTCGCCCAGCGGTTTACCCGTTGCTTTAATAACCTCAAGCGCCCGCAACACCCGTTGACCATCACCGGCATTTAAACGCGCGCCCTCACCCGCATCAAGGCTGGCTAATTCTGCATGTAATTTTTGCGAACCGTCAAAGTCCAACCGTGCCCGTAAGTCATCACGGATGTCTTGAGGTATCTCTGGCACTTTGGACAAACCAAATTCCAGGGCTTTAAAATACAGCCCCGTGCCACCCACAATCACAGGCACCTTACCACGCGCCCAAACATCACTCATGCAGGCGCGTACATCATCTAGCCAGCGCGCCACGGTGCAAAGCTCACTGCCAGGCAAATATCCATACATCTGATGCTCAATCACAGCTTCATCTTCCACACTCGGGCGCGAAGACAAAACCCTCAAACTGTCATAAACCTGCATTGAATCGGCATTAATAATGACACCATTCAGCTTTTTCGCGATGCCAATTGCCGCACTGGACTTGCCGCTTGCCGTTGGGCCTGCAATAAGAACAACTCTCATTTAAGATTCCTGATTAACTCAATGCTGGATACGATTATTATGGACACTGTTCTCGTTGCGATTGCAAGCCCTCAAACTTTCAAATTAACAACTGACCACATGACCACAGCCATACAAGCAGCAGGTATTACAGGCGATCTAAACTGGCTTTCACCAGATGAAGCCTGCGAAGTGGCATTTTCAGCCAGTGATGATTTTGAAGCGCGCCAGACAGAAGACAAAGTACGCCAGGCCCTTGACGGCCTGCCCATCGACATTGCCTTTGTGCCTGCTGATAATCGCAAAAAGAAGCTTCTTGTTGCCGATATGGACTCAACCATGATTCAACAAGAATGCATTGACGAATTAGCTGATGTTGCTGGCGTTGGTGAACACGTTAAACAAGTCACCGCTCGCGCCATGGCTGGTGAACTTGATTTTCAAGATGCCCTGCGCGAACGCCTGATCCTGTTAAAAGGCCAACCGGAATCAATCATCGCCGATGTTATTGCCGACCGCTTGACGTTCACACCGGGTGGACGTGTTTTAGTGCAAACCATGAAAGCCAATGGGGCCTTCACAGCCGTCCTATCAGGCGGGTTTACCCATTTTACAGGCTATGTTGCCAAAATGCTCGGCTTTGACGACAATCAGGCCAATGTACTCGAAATTGAAGACGGCAAACTCAAAGGCACTGCCATTGAACCCATCATGGACAAAGATCAAAAGAAACGCTCGCTTGCCACGCTAACAATGATGAACGGCTTAAGCTTTGCCCAAACCATCGCCGTTGGTGACGGGGCCAATGACCTGCCAATGCTCAACCGCGCCTCTATGGGCGTAGCCTTGCACGGCAAACCAATTGTACGCGATGGCGCGCGCTACCGTATCGATCACGGCGATTTAACCGCCCTGCTCTATTTACAAGGCTACAAACGCACCGAATTTGTTACCGGCGGTAAAGGCCAGTCAGGCGTGGCGATCACAACGAGTTAAAACGCAAGGTCCGTCCAATTATCAAACCAATGGTAAAATCAGCCACAAAAAAGGGAGAGCAAAACGCTCTCCCAGATTTTATTCTATTTTGTGATTTATTACTTCAAACGAAGCGCAATAAAGTGAGGATCACCACCGCGCGAGGTTTTAAGAACAAGCAGCAAGATTGAACCGCGTTTTTCTTTTTTCAGTTCCTTAATGCGTTTCTTAAGATCGGCAGGGGTTTTGATATCAACCTCACCAGCCTCAGCAATCACATCTCCTGGCTGAATGCGCTTTTCTCCAGCCACACTATCAGGATCAACGCTTAGAACCACAATCCCTTTGGATTTATCAGAAAGCTTGAACTTTTTGCGAAGCTCATCGGTCATTGGTG
>JALWJW010000160.1 GCA_026996935.1 Hyphomicrobiales bacterium | reverse complement strand
AAGGCCGAAGCGGTGTTCGGTTTGGTTTGTTTTAAGGTCGCTGGCCAGATCGAGATAAAGATCATATCCAACCCAATCAGATGCGGCCATAAGGGTTTGAGTGGCTTCAGGGCTGCGCCATTCAAGTGAACCGGGGCCAATGCCGACAACAGATAGTTTTCCACGCGCGCGCCCTTGTGGGGTGGTGATGGGTGTTGGTGATTGGGCAATGGCGCAGGTGGTGCGGGCTGATTTTGTTTTTTCAACAATGAGATTTGAATCTGGTCCAGCAGCGGCCAGCGCCGCGCCTTCGCTCACGCCCGCGCATCCGACTTCTTTAAGGACAATGTCTGACGGATTTTTAAGACGACCGCTTACGGTATTTAGTTCTGTTGCGGTAAAGAATTGAGCGGGTTTGTTGAAGTGTTTTGTAAGTGATGTGATAGCCTTTTCATCGGCTTTTAAATCAATAGAGGCAAAACAGGCGATGGAATGAGGTGACAGGTTTGCATCGTTTAAGCATTGGCGAACAAGTTGGTTCATTTCATCGGCTGGACCATTGCGTTCGCAGCCAAGGCCAACGGTTAATGTGTGAGGGTGGTATACGAGCGTGTTTTCATCGCCCTTAATGTTTCTCTCAGTGATAAGGATTTTCAAATGAGAATCTTTAGATAAAGGCAAATCGCTATTGCTGATCCATTCAGCTTGGCCCTCTAATGCGATGGTTTGGCCTTGGAGCACTTGTGAAATAAAGGGTTTGAAATCTTGCGGGTTGGCGAGTGTATAACCTTGGGGTGGTTCATCCAATGAGACGTTGAACTGGGTGTCGCTGGCGGTGGTTACGGCTGCGTTGCCATTGGTGATGGTGGCGATTGTACGGGCTAATTTGTTGGCCCCGTGGTGGCCGCCTGTTAAGGGCACAATTTGTTGTCCATTTGATGAAACCGCAATAACGGGGGCATCTTGTTGTTTGTTTGCAAGATGTGGGGCGATGGCGCGAATGAGGATGCCAGATGCTATAATGCCAACAATCGGGCGGCCTTGGGAAAAGGTATTGGCGATTTCATTTAAGGCATTGCCTGAAATTTGCTTATGTTCGCCATTGATGGCTTTGGCGATGGTTTTGGCAAGGGGCGTTGTTGTTTCAATCAGTGAAAAAACAATCGGGGTTTGCGCGGGCGTTAGCGCCATGTTTCGTTGCCTTTATAAATGAGGATTGTTGAGAAATAAGGTTGGTCATCTGACTTTATTTGAGCAAGTGGACGCGCCACTTCGAACTCTGTTGACGCGTTTTCAATAACTTGGGTTTGTTCAACAAGATCAAGGCTTTCGATCAAATGGCGAATGCGTGGAAAATGCTTGCCAACTTTGTTGATGACGATGCTGTCACCAGTTTTTATTTCAGCTTCCAGGGTTTTGTTTTCAAGCGGGGCGGGCAGAATTTTGACAATGTCATTGCGGGCGGCAAGGGGGCGCTGGGTTGCGGCGGCGCTGGCGGTGAAAGAGGTTACGCCCGGAACTATTTCAATTTCAAATTCTGATTTTAAACGGTCATGCAGGTACATGAAAGTTGAATACAAAAATGGATCGCCATTGGAAATGAAGGCGACGTGCCTGCCATCTTCTAATTGTTTGGCAATGGTGCTGGCGGCATCATCATAGGCATCTTGAGCAGGTTTTCTGGTCCGCGTCATCGGGATGGTGATGGCAATTTCAGTTACATCATCGGGAATAAATGGGGCGGCAATTTTGCGTGCCAAGCTTTCACCTGTTGGTGGTTTGGGGTAGACAATTACTTCAACGGTGGACAGCAAACGCCATGCTTTCACGGTGATGAGTTCAGAGTCTCCCGGGCCAAGGCCGATACCATACAAGGTGCCATAGTTGAAATTTTTCATGGTTTGATTACCCTCCATTGTAAAACAGGCAAGGCCGGTTTCATTGTGTGTTTGGTACCAATTTCGCTGAGGGAAGCAATGGCGATTTCAGATAGTGTACCATCATGCACGCTTTGCAGCGATGTGATTTTGTTACGGCTTTCAATTGTCACAGCGTTGGCAACAAGTACGCCATGTGGTTTTAGGGCTTGCCAAGCCTGCTCGAACAGGTTTTCGACAGTGAGGCCGCCGCCAATGAATATGGCATCGGGGTTGGGTTGGTCTTTAAAGGTTTGCGGGGCGGTGCCTTTGATGATTTTTAAATATGGAGTGCCAAGGAGTTCGGCATTGGCATCAATGAGCTTTATGCGATCTGCGTTGGTTTCAAAAGCAATGGCGCGGTTTGATAAATGTTGGCGCATCCATTCAACGGCGATGGAACCGCACCCTGCGCCAACGTCCCATAATAATTGACCAGGTGAGGGGGAAAGGGCGCACCCTGTTATGGCGCGGACGTGTTGTTTGGTGAGTTGGCCGTCATGCTGAAATGCGTTGTCTGGTAAGCCTGGTGTGCGTGGTAATACGGTTTCACCTTTATCGACGATGCATTGAAAACCAATGGTGTTGAAAGCGGCGAACTTTTTGTTTGGCTCGATATTTTGCGCAAGGAAATCGATCCGCTTTTCAAGGGTTTTATCCCCCATGTTTTCAAGAACGGTCATTGGGCTTAAGCCATAGCCCATTGCTGTAAGGTGGTAAGCAACTTCATGAACCGTGTCATTTCCACCTGTTAGACAGATGAGCCGTGTATTTGGCTGGATGAAAGGCCTGATGAGATTGCTGGGGCGACTGTAACCATGAAGGGTGACGAGTTCACATGAACTTATTGGCCAGCCAAGACGAGCCGCAGCTAGGGAGTAGGCCGATGGAGCAGGATAAACTTCGAACTCCTCTGGCGATAATTTGCGGGCAATGATAGAGCCAACGCCGTGCCATAAAGGATCGCCCGTTGCCAGAATGACAATGTTTTGGCCTTTCCATTTGAACAAGTTTTCAAACATAGGGTCAAACGGGACGGGCCATATATGAATATCGGCTTTTATGGGTGTTTGGGTTTGCTGTTTTAAACTTGCAGCAATACGTTTAGCGGTGATGATAATGTCGGCGTTTTTGACTTGCTCAAGTTGAGCTGAAGCCAAACTCTCAAGGCCGTCAGCGCCAATGCCGATTATCGTCAACCACGGGTTCGTCATTTTAGGCCACGCGTTAAAGCGTTAATGGCAGCGCCTGCCATGGCTGTGCCGCCTTTGCGACCAAGCAAAGTGGCGTAAGGAATGCCGCGCGGGTTTTCGTGTAATTCCTGTTTTGATTCCGCCGCGCCAACAAAACCAACAGGAAAGGCGATGATGGCCGCAGGTTTTGGCGCGCCTTCATCAATCAACTCAAGCAAGCGAAACAGCGCGGTTGGCGCATTGCCGATGACCACGACAGCGCCTTTTAACTGGTCTTGCCAAAGCTCGACACCTGCAGCGGATCGGGTGATGTTTTTTTCTTTGCCGATGCGTGCAGCATTCTTGTGGTTTAGGGTGCAAATGACTTTGGTGTGTGATGGCAACATGCGTGGAATGATGGCTGATTTTAGCATCTCAGCATCAACCAGAATAGGAGCGCCGTTTTTAAGAGCGGTTGAAACGGCTTGCGGAAATCCGTCTGAGATGACGAGGTCAGGCAAAATTTCGGGCATGCCGCAGGCGTGTATCACTCGTTCTGCAACGGGACGGGCCACGGCGGGCAGAACCGATAAATCGACCTCGTCAGCGATCATCTCAAACGAGCGTTTGTAGATTTCATTGGGGTTGGTGATGTAAGTGGCCATTAGGTTTCTTTTAGGGTTTTTGGACCAAGCGGATGGTCAGCATGAGGGTAGGGCGTGTGATGGTGGTCATCATGGCTGTGGTCATGGGAATGTGAGTGGTCGTGCCCATGGCTATGTACGTGATCGTGTGAGTGCTCGTGAGATTGGCCACCTTCTGAATGATGATGGTGGCTTTCTTGGGCTTCTCCAACTTGGGCTTCAAACCCTAAAACTTGCGTGCGATATTTGCATAGGCCGCAGTTCATGTGGTTATCACCTTCAACAATTTGGTTGAGGCGTTCAACGAAGGTGTCAATTACTTGCGGGTGATCGTTGAGAAACGGGGCTTTGATAAACTCGATCTCAGGGTGCTGGCTGGCAACATCATCAACGGCATCATAAATGCGTTTGATGAGAATGCCCGTAAACAAGAAATAAGGGAAAACGATAATGCGTTTATAACCCAGTTTTGCAGCATGTTGCAGCGCTGGGGCCACCAGTGGAAAAGTAACGCCAGAATAGGCTGTTTCTGCCCAGCCAAAGCCAAAGCCTTCCCACATCATGCGGGTGATTTTTGAGGCGTTTGAGTTGGCATCAGGGTCTGATGCACCACGGCCAACAACAACCAGTAAAGTCTCGTGAATTGGCACGTCAGTGCTTGCCCCATCAATCGCCTCTTGAATGCGATCAGCCGCCGCTTTGAGCATTTTGGGATCAACGCCAAGTTCCTTGCCATAATCGATTTGTATATCGTTGGCTTTGGCATAGGTGTTGAGCACAGATGGAATATCGTTTTTAGCATGACCAGCGGCAAACAACATGCCGGGCACCGCCAGAACGTGGGTCACACCTTGGGCTTTTAGCGCGTCTAGTCCAGTGCGAATAATAGGCGTGGCAAATTCCAGATAGCCGTATTCAACAGGGTATTGCGGAAAACGCTGTTTAAGGGCATTGGCAAGTTTTGCAAATTGTTCAACCGCGTCATTGTCTCTACTGCCATGGCCGCAAAGCATGATGCCGATTTTTTCGCCAGTAGCTTGGGGGGTGTTGTTCATTATTTTG
>JALWJW010000159.1 GCA_026996935.1 Hyphomicrobiales bacterium | reverse complement strand
GGGCTATGTTGGCGCCATGCTTTTGGGCGCAGTTATTGGCGGTTTTGGCGCAGGAACGGCTAATTTGTGGCTCAGCGGCATTGACGGGGTGGGGCGCTCTATTGTCGGTGCCTTTGCTGGCGCTGTTTTGTTTGTTGAGATATTTAAAAAATGGAGCGGCCTGAAAGGTTCAACGGGGCTGTTGTTTGTGCCTGCCTTTGTCACATCTGTGGTGATTGGTCGCTGGGGGTGTTTCCTTTCTGGACTGGACGATCAAACTTACGGCATTGCCTCAAATGTGGCATGGGCCAAGGACTTTGGCGATGGGGTTATGCGCCATCCCGTGCAATTATATGAGTCTTTTTCGATGTTGATTTTTCTGATTGTGACTTTGGTTATGCTGGCGCGGCGCAATAAAATGTTTATGGCATACGGGTTTTATTTTCTGGCTATCTGGTATGGCGGACAGCGGTTTATGTGGGAGTTTTTAAAGCCCTATCAAACCATTATTGGTCCGTTTAATCTCTTTCATTTTATCTGTGGCGGGCTTATATTGTATGGCATATGGATGATATACAAAAACAACAATCGCGTCCCCAAGCCAGCTTAAGCGAACCTATTCGCAAAGTTGCCCCTTATGTGTTTTTAGGGCAGACAACTTCGCTTTGTGAGACCTGTCATAAATTGGTCCCAGCTAAAATTTTGCGTGAAGATGATAAGATTTATTATCAAAAGCGCTGCCGTGAACATGGGGTGCAGAAAACTTTGGTGTCTTCAGATGCTGAATATTATTTGTTGGCGCGCGATTATTTAAAGCCTGGGGATTGGCCATTAAAACCGCAAACTCAAACCGATTATGGATGCCCGTTTGATTGTGGCTTATGTCCTGACCATGAGCAACATTCGTGCTTGGCGATTATTGAAATAAACGAGCAGTGCGATTTAACCTGTCCGGTTTGTTTTGCAGAATCCTCGCCGCAAAAGAGTCTGAACCGTCCGTTAAGCGAGATTGAGTTTATGCTCGATGCCCTGGTTGAGAGTGAGGGCGAGCCTGATTTGTTGCAAATTTCGGGCGGGGAGCCGACACTTCATCCGCAGATTTTAGAAATTTTACAGGCGGCAATGGCGCGGCCTATTCGTCATGTGATGATAAATTCTAACGGTTTGCGGATTGCTCAAGATGAAGCGTTTGTAGCAGAATTAGCTAAATTTAAACCCGGATTTGAGGTTTATCTGCAGTTTGATTCCTTGCAAAAAGAGGCGTTGAAGGATTTGCGCGGGGCTGATTTGCGGCGGATCAGGCGGCAAGCGCTTGAAAACTTGGAACGCCATGGCATTTCAACAACCTTGGTAGTGACGGTTAAAAAGGGTGTGAATGATAAAGAGGTTAGCGATATTATTCAGCACGCTTTGCAATGGAAATGCGTGCGTGGGGTGACGTTCCAACCCGTGCAAGATGTGGGGCGAAATGACGGGTTTGAAGCCAAACAAAACCGTGTGTTGCTAAGTGATATTCGCCGTGAAATTATTGACGGTGATAATGGATTTGAAGCGGGTGATATAATCCCGCTGCCGTGCAATCCTGAATCGAACTCAATTGGGTATGCGCTGCGAAACGAGAATAAAATTGCCCCGATTACCTCGTTTATTCCGCGTGATGTGGTGGTGTCTGATGTGCCAAATGCGGTGACGTTTGAGAAATATCCGCACTTGCGCGAAAAGATGTTTTCGTTCTTTTCGCTTTCCACAACACCTCAAGTTTCAGGTGAACGGCTCGATGCATTGCTGTGTTGTTTGCCAAAGGTAGAGACACCGGCTGATATTGGCTATGAGCATTTGTTTCGGGTGGCGATTTCAGAGTTCTTGGACCCGTATAACTTTTGTATCGCGCGGGTGAAACGGTCTTGCGTTCATTTTGTAACGCCTGAAGGTAAAATCATTCCGTTTGATACCTATAATCTGTTTTATCGAGATGGCAAAATTGATGAACGGAGGGCGCAACATGGACTCTGAAAAAAGACGATCAACTGATCCTTGGTATAAAAACCTGCCAGTTATTCACTGGATTTTTGCAATTTTTGGAATTTTGGTGATGTTGTTTTCTGGCGGTTGTTCTATCGTTATTTTAGCCAATTTTTTCCGCTATGGGCGTGACTCTTATGGCTTTAATGATCCGCTGACTGTTGCCGTCATTGGCGGGGTGCCGTTTCTTGCTGGCCTGGTAACGTGGTGGTTTGCGGCTAAATATAAACGAGGATAAGGTGGCATAATGGAGAAGTGGTATAAAAATCTATCCGTTGTTCGCTGGATATTTGCCATCATTGGTATTTTGGTCATGCTGTTTGCTGGTGGTTGTTCAATAAGTATAATGGCCACTGAGCGAATGAATATGGAAGCTTTTGGTATTATCGCGATTATTGGCGGTATTCCGTTTGCTGGTGGTTTGCTCATATGGTGGTTAGCCGCAAAGGTTGGGCGAACGCCTCAATAATCTGTTTAATAATGAGGCGGTGGCTGATTGTCGTCGGTGCCGTCTGGCAATGCCAGCTCGACTTGTTGCAGGCGGTTTTTATGCGCATCGAGGCGCTTTTTCATATTGTCGATTTCAGCCCATTGGCTGATGACTATCTCGTTTAATTCATCCATCAAAGCGGTTTGGTGGGCCAATTGGATTTCAAGGTCGGTTAGTCGTTGTTCATATTTGTTTTGTGACATTTTATTTACGCTTGAGTTAGAGTTAATCCGTGTGCGGTTAAAGTTGACTTGCTGAATGCAAAATGTTTACCTTAGGCCAAATGAGTAATGCGAGAGATATAATCGCGTGTTTATCAGGTCTGGGAGGATAGGACCATGGATCGGCGACATTTTTTAAATGCTACTTTTGCAGGTATTGCAACAAGTGTTTGCCCTCATTGTGTGGGTGCTGCCAACGCGCAAGGGCTTGGGTATGTTGATGAAGAATTGTTGTGCGGGGCGGCATCTTCTCTTAAAGCCAGTCAATATACACGGGTGTTGACGACGGGTAATCGAAATCTTGATAATGCGTTGGCTTCGGAAATGAAGAAACAGCAGCAATTATATATCCTAAAACCTGCGTTTTATATTTTTACTGATTTGATTAAAAATGCCTTTGCTACAACGAGGAAGTTTCCTGAATACCCAGCTTCTGATGGTTCGATTGTTTATGGCATTGAATTAATGAAGGAGCAGTTGGCCCGTGGATATTGGGGCGGAGCAGTTGTTGCCGGGGTTTTGGCGCATGAGTATGGCCACATTTTTCAATATCGATCTGGTTATTTTAGAAAACTACGCAAGATGCACAAGACGGTGAAATTTGTTGAGCTTCATGCTGACTATCTGTCAGGTTATTATATTGGCCGCAAATACAAAGAAAGTGGTGAGCGGGTGAATGTTCGCACCGTTGCGTCTGCTACTTATGATATTGGTGATTATTCTTACAATAGTCCACAACACCATGGCACACCTATTGAACGAACAATTATGCTTAAAGCCGGGTTTGATCTGCACAATTTGAATCCAAGGTTAAATATAAATCAGGTTGCTGCGCAAGCATTTAGTACGATTAAGAAACTGTATTTTAAAAATCAGGGTTAGATGATGGTGGTGTTGGGCGTTAAGTTGAAATTTGTCATTGGTATGGGGATGGCTTTAGTTTTTCTTGGAAACGGGGTTGTTAAGGTTGAGGCGCAAGGGCAGGGATGTTTTCCGGGGCTTGGTGCTGTCATTGACCAGTTTCGCTGTAAAAAGAATGAGATTCTTAAGGGCTTCCCGCAAGGGCGTGGCAATGGTGGTGAGCCAGTGATTCCTCGATCAGACCCTGTTCCAAATACGGCCCCGAACCCTGTTCCGGGCACTGCTCCTCGCCCTGTTTTGCGTCCCCTCCCTCAAACCAGGGGGCCGCAAAGTGGTGGGCAACGTGTTGATGCTCCGGTGGAGCAACCGCGCCAACCAACGACCAGAACCCGACGGTTTGTGGTTTATAATAATGTTGATCTTTATGGTGGAGATTATGCGCGCTCGAAAAAGGGCAAGTGGTTTTCGAGAGAAAAATGTGTTGAAGTTTGTCGGCGTGAATCTACCTGTATTGCTTTTACCTACAACGTAAAGCACGGGGTTTGTTTTTTGAAAGATGAATTACCGCAATATCGCAAACCATATAAAGGGGCGGTTTCAGGGGTGTTAAGCTATTTGCGCCAGCCACCACGTCAGGCAGATACCGCAGGGGGTGGTTTTTATGAGCCACGTGAAGTGGAACCGGTTATTGCTCGCGGTGGCTTGTGTGGCCCTGGTTATAAAACATATGATCGCGTTGACTTTTTTGGCAATGATATGGCCGGTTTGCGGGTTAGTTTTAAAACCTGCCGGGCCAGATGTTCCAACTCATTGGGGTGTTCTGGGTTTTCATGGATTAAAACAGCGGTAAGCAAACGTTGCTGGCTCAAGTTTGAAACCCAACGCGGGCGACGCAAAAGTAATGTCTTAAGTTGTGTGAAGCGATAAAAAGAGACTTTATCGGATGAGGACTATGCGTTTAGATTTGGCGCTCATATTGCTGGTTTGATTCGAAGCGCAGCGTTGTGCATTTCTATAGGCTTTTATTCGACGCTTATCGCTTTTTAAAGTTTTAATTCTGAAATACGCATTGGTGATGACGCGAGCAGGGATGCAAGTTTTGGGGGAGTTTGGACCACGACAAATCGCTTGTGCAATGGTGTCCCTGATTTTGCGGCCTAAGAATGAATTGGTGCGGGCGGTGTTGGAATATAACAGTACGTCATT
>JALWJW010000158.1 GCA_026996935.1 Hyphomicrobiales bacterium | reverse complement strand
GTATCGTTTACGATCGCATTGTGGGTGGTGTCACGGCTGATAATTTTGATATTGGATTTTGCATAGACAGGGTAGCGTTCATCCATAAGAGATTGCATAACAGCTTCAGGATCAGGGGCTTTCAGCAAAGGCCTGCCACCGCGTTTTCTTACCCGTTTCATCAGTAATTTCAAGTCACAATCAAGCCAGATACAGATCGCTTTGTCAGTAATTTCCTGACGGGTTTGGGCATCCATATAAGCCCCGCCCCCTGTTGCCAAAACCTGAGGGCCGCTTTCAAGCAAACGGGCGATGACTTTGCGTTCGCCATCGCGGAAGTGTTGTTCGCCGTGCTGAGCAAAAATATCGCTGACAGACATGCCTGCGGCTTTTTCGATTTCATGGTCAGCATCGCGAAAGGGCAGGTTTAAGCGTTGTGCAAGCCGGCGGCCGATGGTGGTTTTTCCCGCACCCATAAGCCCGACCAGAACAATTGATTTGTTGCCTAAGCATGAGCGAATTTCTTCCAGATTGCTCTGGCTAATTTTTTTATTCATAAGACTTCTCGCCCATGGGCGATCAAAAGAGAAAACAAAATATTTCTCACTTTTAGCGATAATGGTAAAAAAGCGCAAAGGAATTTACAATTTGAGCTTAATCAGTGGTTTTGGTTTGTGATGTTGCGCCAGGTTAAGTTTGTTGTGATTTGAACTTGAAGCTGTGCTAGGATCAGGTAAATCTAAGATTGTATTGATGTTTTAAAAATTATAGGCAGTTAAAAGCGGTATGCCCGATAGTTTACGTTTTTTGATTATTTTATCAGTCCTTGGCGGTATTATTTATGGTGTGGCCTGGTGGTTGGCCAGTGGGCCGCCAGCTCCTGTGACCATTGAAAAGAATTTATCCAGTGATCGTTTGCGCAATTAAGTTGAAAAATGAGTGATTTTTTGAGCCCCAAAGATTTACGTTTAATCGATGCTTTTTTGGAAATGATGAGTGCTGAACGTGGGGCAGCAAAAAATACACTTGAGGCTTATGGCCGTGACCTTAAAGACTATGGCGAATTCTTAGCCAGCCAATCGGCTGGTTTTGATCGTGTGAGCAGCGACCAGATACGCAGTTATATTGCCAGTTTAAATGCGCAAGGATTTGCTACAACAACAGTACAGAGACGCATTTCAGCCGTGCGGCAGATCCATCAGTTTTTATTTGCTGAGAATTTGAGTCGTGAAAATCCGGCTGATATTATTGAAAGTCCTAAAAGCGCACGGGCTCTGCCTAAAGTGATGTCGCATGAAGATGTTGATGTTTTACTTGAAAGTGCCAGGCAGAGGGTTTTGCAGTCTAAGGGTAAAAAGCGTCTTGAAGCGGCGCGTATGCGGTGTTTGCTGGAGTTGTTATATGCAACCGGTTTACGGGTGTCTGAACTGGTGAGCTTGCCACGTGCGGTACTGCGTCAGGATAGTCAATTGATTGTGATTAAGGGCAAAGGCGGGCGTGAGCGTCTGGTGCCGATTGGTGATGCGGCGCGCCGTGCGGTGAGCGAATATCTTGACCTTGCCAAAGTGCGTGGTGAGCGCTTGTTTCTAGAAAGCTCGTTTATGTTTCCCTCACGTGGCAAGGCGGGGCATTTGACCCGCCAGCACTTTGCTTTGGGTTTAAAGCAATTGGCGATTGATGCTGGGCTTGATGGTGAAAAAGTATCACCGCATGTGCTGCGCCATGCTTTTGCCAGCCACCTTTTAAGTGGTGGGGCAGATTTGCGCGCAGTGCAGCAAATGCTTGGGCACGCTGATATTTCGACAACTCAGATTTATACCCATGTTTTAGATGAGCGCTTGCGGGCTGTGGTTGAAAATCACCATCCTTTGTCTAAAAGCGGTAAAACATCGTAGCAAAATTGGTTTGGACTTGATATAAGAGCCGCCAATGACCACTTTTGCACATATAATGAAGATGTGCAGAGACTAACTTTTGGGGCGTGTTTGTTTGCGATGACTATTTTTTTAGAATTTGAAAATCAGATTGCTGAACTTTACGGCAAGGTTGAAGAGCTTAAAGCGCTGGCCAAAGAAGATGAGGCAATGTCCATCGATGAAGAAGTGGCCCAGCTTGAAGCAAAAGCTGTAAAACAGCTTGGTGAACTTTATAAAGACCTTGACCCCTGGCAAAAAACTCAAGTGGCTCGCCATCCTGACCGGCCTCATTGTAAAGATTATGTCGAGGCGTTGATTACTGATTTTACGCCTATGGCAGGTGATCGTAAATTTTCTGAAGACCTGGCAATCATTTCAGGTTTGGGCCGTTTTCGCGGTGAGCCTGTGATGGTGATTGGTCAGGAAAAGGGTCATGATACGGATTCTCGCTTGAAGCGTAATTTTGGCATGGCACGGCCGGAAGGGTATCGTAAAGCGGTTCGGTTGATGGAAATGGCTGAAAAGTTTGATTTGCCGGTTATCAGTTTTGTTGATACGGCAGGTGCTTATCCAGGAATTGGGGCAGAAGAGCGCGGACAAGCTGAAGCGATTGCGCGATCTACTGATTGTTGTCTGGGCCTTGGTGTGCCGATTGTATCTGTGATTATTGGTGAAGGTGGATCAGGCGGAGCGATAGCGATTGCTACTGCCAATAGTGTGTTGATGCTTGAGCACTCGATTTATAGTGTGATTTCTCCAGAAGGAGCCGCATCTATTTTATGGAAAGATGCAACCAAGGCTAAAGATGCTGCTCAATCAATGAAAATTACTGCTAGTGACCTTAAAGGCTTTGATATTATTGATGACATCATAACTGAACCTGTTGGCGGGGCGCATCGTGATCGCGAAAAAGCCATGCAGGATACGGGCGAAGCGATTGCCAATGCGCTTGAGGGCTATCAAGGTCTTTCAGCACAAGAATTGCGCAAACATCGCCGTGATAAATTCTTAAATATCGGACGCTCTCTTTCGTAAAGTTCTTTTACAACAGAGTTTATATTTTAAAGCGGCCAGAAGAACATGATAAGCGGGATGGAAACGGCTAGGATAAGTAGTTCTAGCGGCAGTCCCATGCGCCAATAATCTCCAAAGCGATAACCGCCCGGCCCCATGATGATGGTGTTGTTCTTGTGACCAATGGGTGACAGGAAGGCGCATGAGGCAGCAACAGCAACTCCCATAAGCATAGCATCAGGGTTTACATCCAGGCGTTTGGCCAAATCAACAGCAACGGGGGCGGCAACCAAAACCGTAGCAACATTGTTGAGCACATCTGATAGTGTCATGGTGACGACCATCAGTAAGGCCATAATGGCAATGACGTGCCAGCCTTGAGTGATATCAACAATCGTCTGGGCAATCAGCGCGGTGCCGCCTGATTGTTCTAATGCGGCACCAAGTGGGATGAGTGAAGCCAAGAGTACAATAACCGGCCACTGGATGGATTCATATATTTGAGATAATGACACCACTTTTAGCAGTACATACAGTACAACGCAGGCTGAAAGTGCAAATGGCAGATAGATTAAACCAAAACTGGAGGCAACAATGGCGATGGTGAATAATGAAATTGCCAGCCATGCTTTATCAGTTTGTGTGACTTGTAAACCACGCGGGGCCAGCGGCATGACTTCAAGCCATTTGATGACATCATCGATTTGATCTGCATTACCCATGAGCAACAAAACATCACCCGGTTTGATTTTTAGCTTTCTCACACGTTCGCGAAAGGGTTTGCCTTCGCGTGATACACCTAAAAGCATAACACCTTGACGATAGAGCAGGCGTAAATCTAAGGCGGAACGGCCCGAGATACGTGATTCTACCGGCACGGCTGCTTCAACCATTTTTAGCGTTCCGGCCAGAGCACCGGTGTGTTTTTCTGCCCGTGAATAGGAAAGCTTTAAGGCGGTTGCAAAACTTTCAAGGGCTTTGGGGCCTGCCTCTAAAACCAGTGTGTCGCCTTTTTTGATTTCTTCTCGTAAGGCACGGCCGCGCAAACGCTTGCCGGCGCGAATGAGACCGAGGATCATCACATCGTTTTCTTCGGCCATATCTGATAAGTCCTTGATGGTTTGGCCAATGGCGGATGATTTTTCTGATACACCGATTTCAACCACATAACCTTCAAGGTTTCTAAGTTCACTTGAGGTATCATGCTTTGAGCGCTCGTTCGGAACCAACCGCCAGCCAATGAGTGCGACAAAGATCAGACCAACAATGGCAGTGCTGAGGCCAACGGGGGCAAAGTCAAACATTTTGTAGGGCGCGCCAAGGGCAGTTTCGCGAAATTGTGAGATAACAATATTGGGCGGTGTGCCAATGAGTGTGGCCATGCCGCCTAAAATGGTGGCAAAAGACAAGGGCATTAATGACAGGGCCGGGGAGCGTTTGGCCTTTTTGGCGGCCTGAATGTCGACAGGCATTAGCAGGGCAAGAGCCGCGACATTATTCATAAAGGCAGAAAGAACAGCGCCCAAGAAACCCATTGCCGCAATGTGTAAAGGCAGTGGTCTGTTTGAATCAATAACGCGGCTGGTTAAAAGTTCGATGGCACCAGATTGAGACAAGGCCTTTGAAATGATGAGTACAAGGGCAATAATGATAACAGCGGGATGACCAAAGCCTGAAAAAGCTTCTTCTTTAGGAATGACGTTTAAGATGAGGCCGATAGAAAGGGCGCCAAAAGCAACCAGATCATAACGCCATTTTCCCCATAAAAGTAAAATGAGAACGCCGCCCATGAGCGAAAACAAGATAATTTGTTCATTTGTCATCGTTTAGATTGCCCCAATGTGTTTATTTTTACGTCTGCTTACATAAAGCCATG
>JALWJW010000157.1:4120-4792 GCA_026996935.1 Hyphomicrobiales bacterium | reverse complement strand
CATATGTTTTTTGCGCCGGATGCAAGCTGGCTAAATAATCAACCGCATTATCACCAGAAGCTAAATTCTTTAGAATTTTTGCGGCAGCCACTTTAGGCGGTTTTAAATCATGATAGCGGCTAAGGCGATTAGGAATAACCCGACCGCCCGAGGCATGCTGGCCATATTTCACCGCCATTGCAGTTAAATTAATATCAAACTTGGCCAGAGCCTCCAAATTATCTTCAATATGCCCCAAATCATCATGAAAACCAGTCAAATCATTAGGCAAATAAGCTGCTGCCCGCAGCCCCTCTTCATCTGCTTTGGCAAGATAAGCCAGCATAGCGCGCGCATTTTGTTTTACACCATCCATGTCAGTCCACAAACTGGCGTAATTACGATTTTTATAAAACTTGATAATCGCTGCTTTTTGCTTAGGTGTCACCCGCGTCACCAACCGCCCTTGCTTTAAAACTTCAAAAATCGTTTGAGCAAGAGAATCATCAAGTTTTGTTTGCTTAACCAAATCACTCGCCGGCAAATTAGACACTGGATCAGTGTTTTTTGAACCTGCACTTGAAAATACCGGAATTTGCCGGTTCAACGGCTGGCGCAAGCCAGGATCGGCCAACACCACCCTTTTGGGCGCGCGGTAAGAAAAGAACGTCGGTCTGTCAGGTTTTCTCGCCG
>JALWJW010000157.1:0-4110 GCA_026996935.1 Hyphomicrobiales bacterium | reverse complement strand
CTTTACGTACTTTTTTGTTTTTCCGTTGATTAAGTTCCTGATTAAAAAACGTAAAAAAACCACCATTGTTCCTGGCGCGCGGTTTTTTTACTTTTTTCTCGAAACTGCGAGACTGGAAATTATTCTTTACAGTTCCCGCCTGAACAGAAAACGACGATGATGCCATAAGGCCTGCAGTAAGAATACTGGTTGAACATGCCGCGAAAAAGAAACCGCGTGAAAATTTGGACATAGTGCCTCCGAGAACCGCATTGCCGAGTTGGCGCTACCCTAACGACACTTTCAAAACAACGCAAGTCACCCAATCGACCACTTGATCAAATTCCCGCGAGGTGTAACATTTTCACCGCACCCCCATTCCATTTGACATCCATTTACTGGAAACAAAACACTGGTTTAAGCCTGATCTTCAAGACCTAAAGAGCGCATTTTGCGATATAATGTTGACCGACCAATACCCAATTTGCGTGCCACTTGTGACATTTGTCCTCGATAGCGGTGTAACGCCAGACGAATCATATCTTTTTCAATTTCTTCAAGTCGGCGAATATGCCCACCATCTGTCACCGCTGCAATGCCCAAACCTGAACCATCTGATACCGTATTTGTCGGTGATGCTGACGATGCAGCACCAATCATGGCATCTTGACCACTTGGCAATTCAGGAGCTGGAGCCAATTGAGGCGCATCTGGCACCACCGCATCAAAACCATCAACCAGAGATACAATTTGCGGAAAATCTTCCAATTGCAGCATATCACCTTCACACAGAACAATTGCCCGAAAAATCGTATTTTCCAATTGTCGTACATTGCCCGGCCATGAATAAGCTTGCAGCAATTGCAAAGCGCGCGGTGAAATTCCGTGCACACGGCGGCCTTCTTCTGCCGCAAATCGGGTAATGAAATGCTCACAAAGCGCTTCAATATCACCCACACGCTCACGCAAAGGCGGCACATTTACAGGAAAAACATTGAGACGATAATAAAGATCTTCTCTAAACTCACCCGCTTTGACCATTTCAATCATATCGCGGTTGGTTGCAGAAATAAGCCGGAAATCCACCTTAACAGGCTTGCGCGACCCAACAGGATCAACTTCACCTTCCTGTAATGCACGAAGCAACTTAACCTGCATATCAAGAGGCAGCTCAGCCACTTCATCTAAAAACAAAGTACCACCATTGGCTTCTTGAAACTTCCCAAGATGTTTACCCGTTGCCCCCGTAAAAGAACCTTTTTCATGCCCAAACAAAGTGCTTTCCACCAAATTGGCCGGAATAGCCCCACAGTTTACAGACACAAACGGCTTACCGGCGCGATCACTTTCACCTTGAATCGCTCGCGCTACCATTTCCTTACCAACACCTGATTCACCCTCAATTAAAACAGGAATATTAGATGCAGCAGCTCGTTGCCCAAGCTTGGTCACATTGGCCATTGCCGGACTTGCGGCAATCAACTCATCAAAGGTCAATACACCTGAAATTTTAGAATTCAGCCGTTTAACCTCTTCAGTAAGCTTATTAACTTTAAGCAGGTTCTGCATCGAAACCCGCAACCGCTCTGGGCTGACAGGTTTAACCACAAAATCATCAGCACCGGCGCGCATGGCTTTGACCACAGTCTCAATCGAGCCTTGCGCCGTTTGAACAATAACCGGCATATCACTATGCTGTACGCTTAACCGCTCAAGAAACTCCATACCATCCATGCCCGGCATAACAAGATCAAGAATAATGAGGCCCACTTTCGATCCCGTTGTGCTGGCCAAAATTTCCAGCCCCTTTTCCCCGCCATCTGCCGTTAACGGCGCAAAACCATAGCGTTTTGTGGTTTCTTCAAGAATGCGAAGTTGAGCTGGATCATCATCGATAATCAGAATGCGTTGTGTCATTGTTGTTTTGAACCGCTTTTTATAATTTTTTCAATACTTTACAGAAAAGACTTCAATGCTTGTAAAATCAGCGATTGATCCCCTCTTTTCAAAACCAATGTGACACCGAACAGTAAATGAGCACTTAACAACTCACCAGATTGAGACAGATTTATGAAAAAATCGTCCTCGCGGTTGTATAGCAAGGCAAATAGGTACATATCAGGACGATCTTATAAAAAACCTTTTGAAAGCTGATATGACAAACCAAAACCAACAAAGTGATAAACTTGGAAACCTGCCGGAATGGGACTTAAGCGCTTTATACGCCTCTCCTGATGATGAAAAATTTGCGCAAGATTTACAAAAATGCGAGCAGGTCGCGGTGACTTTCAAACACAATTGGCAAGGCAAACTTGCACACATCATCACTCAATCAGATGCTGGAGAAGTTTTAGCCAAAGCCATTAAAGAATATGAAGCCATGTCAGACCTGGCAGGACGAATAGGCTCATACGCTCAACTTTACTATGTTGGTGACACCACAGATTCTCAGCGTTCAAAATTTTATGGCGATGTTCAAGGCAAATTAAATTCCCTTTCAACCAATCTTTTGTTTTTTGAATTGGAACTCAATCGTCTTGATGATGAGGCACTTGCCACAGCTTTCAAAACACCAGCCCTAAATCATTACAAACCCTGGCTTGACGATTTACGCAAAGAGCGCCCCCATCAACTGGATGAAAAAATCGAAGAACTATTCCATGAAAAGTCCCTGACAGGCGCAAGCGCATGGAACCGATTGTTCGATGAAACAATGGCATCATTGACTTTTGATGTAAATGGCGAACAACTAAGTTTAGAGCCAACGCTGACCATGATGACCAGCCCTGATGGAGAAAAGCGCCAAGCCGCTGCTCAAGCATTATCCAAAACCCTCACCGACAATCAGGCCCTTTTCGCACGTATCACCAATACACTGGCCAAAGATAAAGAAATCTCAGACCGCTGGCATCATTTTGAAGATGTTGCCGATAGTCGTCACCTGGCCAACCGGGTTGAACAACCTGTGGTCAATGCTTTAGTTGATGCGGTACAAGAGGCTTACCCAAAACTTTCTCACCGCTATTATGCCATGAAAGCAAAGTGGCTCGGCGTTGAAAAACTGGCCCATTGGGACCGCAACGCCCCGCTGCCCGATGAAGACACCCGCGCCATTAAGTGGGATGATGCCAAAAACACCGTTTTAGAAGCCTATAACGGTTTTGCGCCTGAAATGGCCGACATCGCCCGTCGTTTCTTTAATGAAAACTGGATCGATGCACCCGTTAGAAAGGGCAAAGCCTCTGGCGCTTTTTCTCACCCCACAGTGCCATCAGCGCACCCGTTTGTTCTCTTGAACTATCTTGGCAAATCACGCGATGTGATGACTCTCGCCCACGAACTTGGCCATGGCGTGCATCAGGTTCTCGCAGCCAAACAAGGCGCCCTTATGGCGCCAACCCCGCTCACATTGGCAGAAACAGCTAGTGTCTTTGGCGAAATGCTGACCTTCCAGAAACTGCTGGAAGACACCAAAGAGCCAAAACTGCGAAAGATCATGCTGGCTTCAAAAGTTGAAGACATGCTCAACACTGTTGTTCGTCAAATCTCGTTTTATTGTTTTGAACGCGCCGTCCACGAAAAACGCCGCGAAGGCGAACTCACCGCCGATCAGATTGGTCAAATCTGGCTTGATATTTCAGCAAAAAGCCTTGGGCCTGCCATTGAGTTCAAACAAGGGTATGACATCTTTTGGGCCTATATCCCCCACTTCATCCACTCACCGTTTTATGTCTATGCCTATGCTTTTGGTGATTGTCTGGTGAACTCTCTTTATGCACGTTATAAAGAAGGCGATCCGCAATTTACTCAGAAATACTTTGAACTGCTCAAAGCTGGCGGCTCAAAACATCATTCAGAATTACTCAAACCCTTCAATCTGGATGCCTCTGATCCAAAATTCTGGCAAATGGGTCTTTCTGTCATTGCACAAATGATTGATGAAATCGAAACACTTGATAAACAAATCTGAAGCACACCGGTTAAATCACAAAAAACGCAACCAATAGAGCGTGTCGCATCTATAAGCTTCCACATCAAACGTTTCATGCTTTGTTTAAATCACAAACATTGCATGAAACGCAAAGACAATTAATACCTTAAGCTAGATGAGAAACTTAAGCTGCTTTATTC
>JALWJW010000156.1 GCA_026996935.1 Hyphomicrobiales bacterium | reverse complement strand
TTGGCTGGACATTGCCCCTTAATATTTTCTCGCGTAATCGTAAAATCAATAAGGACAGCAGTTTTTCTGTACTTGGTTAGATGCCGCCATCAAAATCAATACCGAAATAGCTGACAGCGGTTAGTGTGCCCGTGGGGTCAAATTGTATATTTGCAGCATCAACATCGCTGACATCGTGGTTTTGAAGAACCACTGTGCTGTTTGAACCATAGCGAATGCGTACATCATCGCCTACCTGGGTTATAACAAGGTCATCAAATGAATCAACGGCCATGTTTGCTGCAAAAATCAAGACATCACCATCGGCTCCAAATTGAAAGTCGGTGATGGTATCGAGATCATCTCCCATGCGGAAAAGAAACGTGTCGCTACCATCACCACCCGTTAAGGTATCTTTGCGTGTGCCGCCAACAATAAAATCATCGCCTGCCCCGCCCACTAATGTGTCATAACCAAATTTACCATTTAGATAAGCTCCACCATCAGCGCCATAAATGACATCATTATTGCTTGAGGCTTCTCCATGGGTGAAAACAACAGAATTTTCACCGTAAATATCAGTTGCGGCGTGGCTGGCACCACCAGATGATACTAAACTCCAAATGCCATTTAATCCGCTGGTATTTTGGGCCTGATCATAATCCAAGGTGGCATTATCGACCGTTACAATATTGCCGGTATCAGGGCTGCCATGAAAATTTATATCGCGGTTGGTGTTGGCAATATTGATAATATTATCATTTTCAGCGCTCCAGGCTGACAATACCAGGGAATGTCGAACATCGAAAATATCTAAATTCGACAGGGTGTTAAATGATGATTCGTGCAGTTCAACCCCATAACCATTGCCACCACCACCTTTATTATGACTGCCATTAATCGCAATATTATCCCCGATCAAGTCAATTGTGGTATTGAGTGTGAGACCATTACTGGCCGCATCATTGATGGTAATGTTTGAAAGATGTGCGCCAACAGTTTGATTTAGTTCAATAGCACTTGTATCTTGGAAACCTGGTGCTGCATTCACAAAATCATACGGATTTGCGGTGCCCAAATCATATGTGACAGTAAAATCAGACAAGGTGATATTTTCGGCCGCATCAATGGTGAAGACTTTAATCTCTCCTGCATCCATATCGTATGGAATGGGGTGATTTAGCTGTACCGTATCACCATCAACGCTTGTGACGACGACCACTGTTTCCCTAAAGGGACGCTGGTCGGCATCATCCCATGACACATTGGTCCAACCATTTTCATTCAAATAAGTTTGTGTATTGGCTTGGTATAAATAAATCACATCACCAGCCTGCAAGCCGTGATCTGGTGCTAAAGTGAGGTGTGTTTGATCGGCAGTAACACCTTGATTTGAAACACCTAAATAGGTTTTTGACCCACCATTTATCTGAATAGCTGAAGATTCCTGACCACTGGCAAATGAAAACTGAATGACAGTGTTTGATTCACTTTGACCTTTGAGTGTTATATCATCGCGCTCAATCAAAATCGGTGCATCAAAAACATGTACACCATTTTCTAATACAATCACCTCACCGTCTGCGGCCGAGGTAATCAGTGCATTGAGTTGTTGTGCTGTTGTACCAACTGAAACTAAAATCATTTAACATCTCCAAAACCATGGCTATTATAACCACAATAATCACTGCCCCATTATGATCAGTATACAGATTACATTGTTTTTAAAACTTTGCATGACCTTTTTGCTATTCTGGAAACTAAAACACCAAAATGAACGATGAAATTTTCTGATAAAACAAGACAGTTTTTGATAAAATTAAAAGAAAATGGCATTGAACGGTTTTGCATGGTAAAAGCAGGCGCGCCAATTTGGCCCTTTAATTCCCCTTCCCAAGGCCCCACATAAGAAGCTGAGGCAAAACTGTAGAAACAACGAGGAGCAAACCGTTGGATCATTTTCCTTCTAAACCTGAACAAATCAGAGAAGAACTATCTAAGCACTATGACCTGACCCCGTCGCAAAAGCATATTGATGCGACAAAAGACATTTACGAAAAGACGGATCGGGTCATCTCTAAAGAGGACTGGAATTACTTTGCTCCCTATGTTGTAGCCATTAATACGCTAAAAAAGCAGAAAAATGCGGTTATTCTGGCCCACAACTATATGACACCTGAGATTTATCACGGGGTTGCCGACTTTTTTGGTGATAGCTTGCAATTAGCTATTAAAGCCACAGAAGTTGAAGAAGATGTCATTGTTCAGTGCGGTGTACACTTCATGGCCGAAACTTCTAAGATTCTAAACCCTGAAAAAACAGTTCTTATTCCTGATTTGGAAGCCGGTTGCTCACTGGCAGAATCCATTACCGCAGAAGGTGTAGCGGAAATGCGGGCTAAATATCCGGGTGCGCCTGTTGTTTCTTATGTAAACACCACAGCGGAAGTAAAAGCGGCATCAGATATTTGCTGCACATCTGCCAATGCGTTGCAGATTGTTGATGCCATGGAAAGCGACACTGTCATTATGACGCCTGACCAATATTTGGCTCAAAATGTTGCGAACGAATCCAAGAAAAACGTGGTTTATTGGCCCGGCTCTT
Source organism: Hyphomicrobiales bacterium (assembly GCA_026996935.1). GTDB lineage: Bacteria > Pseudomonadota > Alphaproteobacteria > Rhizobiales > Aestuariivirgaceae > JALWJW01. Next base: position 2,218 of record JALWJW010000156.1, on the reverse strand, counting down.
GTATCGTGCATGAACTTTATACCGCTAAAGACCTTAAAGCGCACCGCGAGCTTGAACCTGATCTAAAAATCATTGCTCACCCTGAATGCACGCCCGAAGTGGTGGCAGAGGCTGACTATACAGGTTCAACCAGCGGCATTGTAAAATGGGTGACAGATAATCAACCTAAAAAAACCATGCTGGTAACAGAATGTTCTATGGCATCAAACATTGCCGATCAACTGCCTGATGTTGAGTTTGCAAAGCCGTGTAATATGTGTCCGTTTATGAAGAAAATAACGCTGGAAAACATCCTGTATTCTCTTCATACCATGACCCATGAGGTAAAGGTTGACCCCAAGATTTCCGCACAGGCGAGAAAAGCCGTTCAGGCTATGATTGATCTGAGCAAGACGTTCACAAAATAAGTGAGACTTTAAAAGGTGACAAAACCTATTTCAACCGACCGGGTTATTATTGTCGGTGCGGGGCTTGGGGCGCTTTATGCTGCTTTAAAGCTTGCACCGCGCCCTGTCTTGATGATTTCTCCTGAAACATTAGGCGAAGGGGCAAGCTCAGCTTGGGCGCAAGGCGGCATTGCCGCGGCAATGAGCAAACGCGACGACCCTAAAGATCATGCATCAGACACTGTTGTTGCAGGTGCTGGTACAGTTGATGAGAAGGTTGCTGAATTTGTCACAAAAGATGCGCGCAAATTCATCCTGGACCTGACCAAATTGGGAACACCATTTGATCGTGACCCTGACGGCAAATATGTCATGAGCAAGGAAGCTGCCCACGGATTTGCCCGCGTTGTTCGTGTGCAAGGCGATCAGGCCGGTAAAGCCATTATGGAATCTCTTATTGAACAGGTTCGTGAAACCCCCTCTGTTCAGGTTATGGAAGGGGTTCTAGCTTCACGACTTGAGGTGAAAGATAACAAAATCATTGGCGTATGGATTGAGAGTTCTGCAAAACAACGCTCCAGCCCCGTTCTGGTTAAAAGCCCTGCTGTTTTATTGGCTGGCGGTGGTTCAGGTGGTTTATTTGCATTAACGACCAATCCTTTGCGTATTCGCGGGCAAGTTATCGGCATGGCGGCTCGGGCGGGCGCGTTAATTTCTGATGCTGAATTTGTTCAGTTTCATCCCACATCCATTAATATGGGTGAAGACCCTGCCCCATTGGCCACCGAAGCTTTACGCGGTGAAGGGGCGACTTTAATTAACAAAAATGGCGAGCGCTTTATGGTTAAAATTCATAAAGATGCTGAACTTGCCCCGCGCGATATTGTAGCCCGAGCCATATTTGCTCAAACAAAAAACGGTATGCGCCCGATGCTTGATACAAGACAAGCCATTGGCAAAGACATTTTGACCAATTTCCCCTCAGTGGCTGAATCTTGTGCGCGCGGCGGCATTGACCCGGTAAAAGACCCTATTCCCGTTGCTGCGGCCGCTCATTATCATATGGGCGGTATTGACAGCGATCTGGCCGGAAAAACCAGTATTGGCAACCTTTGGGTATGTGGTGAAGCCAGTTCAACGGGGTTGCACGGTGCCAATCGTCTGGCGTCAAACGGCTTGCTTGAAGCATTGGTGTTTGCCCAAACCTGCGCTAATGGCATTAATGAGAAATTGGGGGCGATCAAATCTGCCACCATGCCAATGGTTGATATTCAATTTGATTCATCAGGAAAACTGCCCGATAGCGTTGCCGTTGCGCGATTACGCAAAACAATGACCGATCATGTTGGCGTTGTTCGCAATGCCAAGGGGCTTAGAACGGCTCTGAATATCATTGAGCAATTAGAAGATGATCAGAACGACTGCCCGGCTTTTTTAAACATGACAGCAACTGCGACCCTTATTGCAGCCAGTGCGTTGTTACGTGAAGAATCTCGTGGCAGTCATTTCCGTGATGATTTTCCTGATGAAGTGGAAGCATTGAATGAGCGCAGTCATATTCATTATGATGAAGCCTTGAAAATCCGCCAAAATGTTGCCGAGGAAATGATATGAGCACGCATTATGCCCAACTCCCGCATCTTGTTTTAGAGCCGTTGGTTCGGTCAGCTTTATTGGAAGATTTGGGCCAATATGGCGACATTACAACTCGCGCGGTTGTGCCCGCAGACACTATTTACAATGCCAGCATCAATGCACGAGAAGATGGCGTTGTTTCAGGCGTTCAATTGGCTGAAATAGCTTTTCATCTGGTTGACCCCAAGCTTGAGGTC
>JALWJW010000155.1 GCA_026996935.1 Hyphomicrobiales bacterium | reverse complement strand
CTTCCATCACCTTCCGCCCCATTGGCGATATTATCTTAAAAGGCAAAACCCAGCCGATTTCATGCTATGAACCTTTGGCACCCACGAGCAATAATCAGCAACAGGCTACCCAACAATACAATAAAGCTTATACACTCATGGCCAATCAGGACAACAAAGCCGTATCTGCCTTTTCAGCTCTGAAAAACATCTACCCCAATGATGGCCTCATCAACTTTCATGCCACCCGTTTGCACCATGGCGAGCGCGGTGCTATTATCGAGATGAAAAACAAGTAACGGAGTACCCATGCCCCCGCTAACTAAAACTCTATTAAGCCTTTTATTATTGATCAGCGCATTTGCCCTGCCAGCCAATGCGACAACTCAATTTGTCGTCATCGCATCCAATACCAACAATAACAAAATTCCCGCAGGCAAGGCTTTTATGAGCGATCAAACCCTTTCATTGGTTGCAGGAGAATCCGTAACCTTAATTTCTCAAAACGGTCAGGTGCTCAATCTACAGGGTCCGTTTTCAGGCACCATCAACAAAAACCTCACCAAACAGGAAACAAAAGAAAATCAAAAAGCCAATCAAAAAGATTGGCCCTCAACCTTAACCAAAATCACCAAACTGGTAACAAAAGACAGCAACCGAACCGCCGTCATTGGAGCCTCGCGCATGGTCGTACCCGATTCAAACGATCAGCCAGACATGAAAGATGACTTTTGGTTTATGAATGTCGACAGTTCCGGCAACCGCTGCGTACGAACAAAAGATGTTTTTATGTGGCGTGACAACCCCTCTCAAGCCATTAAAATCGACCTGCGTTCACAAGAGGCAAAGCGAACCGGACTGATGTGGGAAAAAAATAAATATCATATGCCATTGCCCCCGGAATTTATCAGAGACGGCATCCTCATCGTCATGAAAATGGATAAACAACCACGGCGCTTTAACCTCCACGTCTTACCCGTGTGGATTAAAGAAAAACAACTCGGCAATGTGTTATTATGGATGGTCAACCGCAACTGCACCCGCCAATCTCAACGCCTCATCAACACCTTGCAAGCAGCCAATCAATAACCACTACTTATCAGACTGACTGGCATAAATTATTGCGCTGCCAACAAAGACGCATTGCCTCCAGCCGCTGTTATATCAATGCACAAATGCCGCTCAACCAAGCATAAATCATACATTGCGGTCGTTACCATCAGACCAATCAATGCCCCGTCTCTTTTGGCCAGCGCCTGACGCGCCATCATCAAATCATCAGCAACAGACCATAAGGCAACACCATCAAACCCATTTAACGTTGTCAGTGCTGCCCTGGGTAAAAAACCATCGATACAATTTTCACCTTCAATTTCAGGTACCACAGCAACACACGCACAACCAGCTTGTCGCGCAATACTCATTTGCTGTTGTGCATCTTTAATTGTTGGTCCCAAGCATAAAATCACACCTCTGGCATAAACAGACCAACGATTGGACTCACCCGTTAGACCCGGCAAATCACGCGTATCCAAGGCGCGATGAGTATCTGTTTTTGCCTCGTCCAACATGGCCTGAATACGGGCAATATCTACACCACGATCACTAACACCATCAGGCTCTCCAGCAACACTATGTCTGGGCATCTCAAATCGTTTAAACCGCTTCACATAAAGAGGACCACCAGCTTTTGGCCCCGTCCCTGAAAGCCCCTCACCGCCAAAAGGTTGCGAGCCAACCACCGCGCCAATCTGGTTGCGATTGACATAAATATTGCCGACATTCAAACGGCTGGTAATCTGCTCAACCCGATCATCAATGCGCGTATGAAGACCAAAGGTCAAACCATACCCGCGCCGATTTATATCGCTGACAATATCATCAACCTCATCAGCCTCAAACGTGGCAATATGCAAAACTGGGCCAAATATTTCTTTCTCAAGATCATCAATGCCAGCAACTTTAATAACCGCTGGCCCAATAAAAAGCCCCGTATCAGGCACTTCAATTTGTTTAAGCAGTGCGCCGCCACGCCGCGCCCTTTCAACATAGTCACCAATCTCTTGCCGCGCCGTTTGCGTGATAACGGGGCCGACATCACTGGATAATTGCCACGGGTCACCAACCTGCAATTCATCCATTGCGCCGTAAAGCATTTCTAAAAAATAATCGGCAATATCTTTTTGAACATACAGCATTCGCAATGCAGAACAGCGTTGCCCGCACGAGCGAAAAGCCGAATCCACAACATCTTGAACCGCCTGTTCAGCCAACGCTGTTGAATCAACAATCATCGCATTCAACCCACCTGTTTCTGCAATGAAAGTGGAATCAGGTTCCAAGGCCCCGGCCGATGCCCGATAGATCAATTGAGCTACCCCTGTTGAGCCGGTAAAACAAATGCCGTTCACTCGCACATCACTTGTCAGCTTAACCCCAACAATTGATCCCTTACCCACAATAAGCTGCAAAACCGCCAGCGGCACCCCAGCTTCATGCATCAAGCTTACCGCTTTAAACGCAATAATCGGCGTCGGTTCTGCAGGTTTGGCCAAAACCCCATTACCAGCGGCAAGAGCGGCCCCAATTTGCCCACTAAATATAGCCAGAGGGAAATTCCATGGTGAAATGCAAGTAATAATGCCACGCGCCGGCAAATCCCCCAACACAAGAGCTTGAGCGCCGTAATACCGTAAAAAGTCCACTGCTTCGCGAATTTCAGACACCGCATCAATGCCCGTTTTACCCGCTTCACGGCATAAAATGGCAAACATTTCACCCGCATTTTCTTCAAACAAATCAGCCGCTTTGTTTAAAATATCGTGTCGGTCCTGCGGCGTTGTATCATCCCATGAGCGAGCCGCCTTGAGCGCATCATCAACTTGTTCGATGGACACCATAAACACACACCCAACCCGATCATCAGGTTTGGCGGGATTTATTATATCATGTTGTTCTCCACTTAAAGCCTTTGAAGCAATCAGCGGTTTCACATCCCATTGCCGAGATTTAAACTTGCCCCGCGCCTGTTCAAATTTTTCAACATCGCCATAATCTCGCAAGTCCCAACCCGTAGAATTTTTCCGTTCAGGCCAATACAACAAAGGCGGCTTAACTACCAGATGATCGCCGCTTGATTGTTTTTCATCAAGCCCATGATCCATAAAATCAAACGGATCAGCAGCAATGGTCTCAGGGCTCACCTCTTCATCAACCAATTGATTGACAAACGACGAATTGGCCCCATTTTCAAGCAGGCGACGAACCAGATAAGCCAACAAATCACGGTGCGCACCCACTGGCGCATAAATGCGACATCGAACTTTCTTGTCTTTCAAAACAAGATTATACAACGCTTCACCCATGCCATGTAATCGCTGAAACTCATAAGATTGAGCATTATCTGCCATATCCATAATAGCGCAAACACTATGGGCATTGTGGGTTGCAAATTGCGGGTAAATCCAATCACGATAATCTAAAAGCTTGCGCGCACAACACAGGTACGAAATATCGGTTGCAGCTTTGTGCGTGAATACAGGAAAATCAGCCACACCATCAACTTGCGCCTGCTTAATCTCGGTATCCCAATACGCCCCCTTAACCAACCGCACCATAATTCTCACATCACACGATTTGGCCAGCGCATAAAGCCAATCAATCACTGCCGATGCCCGCTTGCTATAAGCCTGAACCACCACGCCAAAACCATCCCAACCGGCAAATTCACCCGAGCGCAACACCGCTTCAATTACATCAAGCGAGAGGTCAAGCCGATCAGCTTCTTCAGCATCAATGTTCAAGCCCAAACCACCCTCTTTAGTCATCAATGCAAGCGCTTTAACACGCGGTACCAACTCGCTCATCACCCGCTCATGCTGACCAACCTCATAACGAGGATGCAACGCTGATAGTTTTATTGAAATGCCCGGGTTTTCACGAATATCTTTTGATTGCGCCCGCAATGACAAAAACCTGATTGCATCTGTATAAGATTGATAAAACCCTTGCGCATCTTTTGCCGTTAATGCCGCCTCGCCCAACATATCATAAGAATAGGTAAAACCTTTTTCTTCCTGGCCCTCGCCTCTTTTTACAGCCTCTTGTAAATCACGGCCCAAAACAAACTGATGGCCCATCTCCTTAATCGCCCGCGTCACCGCCACACGAATAATAGGCTCCCCAACACGACGCACCGCATTATGCAAGGTCTCGGCAAGTCCATGCGAAGTCCCTTCTTTCAAAACCTTCCCCGTCAACATCAATGCCCATGTTGAAGCATTAACAAGGCTCGAACTGGATTGCCCAAGGTGTTTGCCCCAAGCAGAAGGTGCAATTTTATCTTCGATTAAATCATCAATGGTTTGCGCATCAGGCACCCGTAACAAAGCCTCGGCCAAACACATCAACGCCACGCCTTCATCACTGGAAAGACCATACTCAGCCAGAAACACCTCCATCAAACCAATGTCGCCAGCACAACGAATTTGCCGAACCAAATCAGCAGCAGCCTGACTAATCCTTTCACGCGCTGGCTTTGTTAAACCATGCGCTTTAGTCAAAGTCGTTAAGACCGCTTTTTCATCGGCCAAATGAAGACCGTTTATTTGATCTCGCAATGCAGCTAAATGGCTCAAATCCAAACTCCTTTAATCATGTGATTTAGCGGAGTTCATAATATCATTGATTTGAAAGGTAAATTTCCTTAAATTTTGTATTAACAGGTCTAAAGCACTTAAAATAAAATTGAATTCAGTCAAAAGGAACTATTAAATGAGAAAAAATAGCCAACTAGACCAAACTGACCATAAAATGCTCAAAATTATCACC
>JALWJW010000154.1 GCA_026996935.1 Hyphomicrobiales bacterium | reverse complement strand
AGCATGGCCGAACAAGCAGCAAAAATTGAAACAACGGAAAATATTCTTGAGATCAATAATATTGAGGTCATTTATGACCACGTTATTTTGGTTCTTAAAGGTGTTTCTCTTAATGTACCGCGTGGCGGAATTACCGCTTTGCTTGGTGCAAATGGGGCGGGTAAATCGACAACGCTGAAAGCCATTTCAAATTTGTTGAAGGCAGAACGTGGCGAAGTCACAAAAGGATCGATTGAGTTTAACGGGGAACGGGTTGATACGATGTTCCCAAATGATCTGGTGCGTCGGGGGTGTATACAGGTTATGGAAGGGCGACATTGTTTTGAACATTTGTCTGTTGAGGAAAATCTTTTAACGGGAGCGTTCACCCGTAAAGATGGACGTGGAGCAATCGCGGCTGATCTTGAGATGGTATATGACTATTTCCCACGATTGCGCGAGCGCCGCTCATCGCAGGCCGGTTATACATCGGGCGGTGAACAGCAAATGATTGCCATTGGACGGGCAATGATGTCTCGCCCGACAATGATGCTGCTTGATGAGCCGTCAATGGGTTTGGCCCCGCAACTGGTTGAGGAGATTTTTGCGATTATTAAAGAGCTCAATGAAAACGAAGGTGTCTCCATGCTGCTGGCTGAGCAAAATACCAATATTGCTCTGAGATATGCCAAATATGGTTATATTCTGGAAAATGGCCGCGTGGTTATGGATGGTGAAGGTCAAGAGCTTTTGGAAAATGAGGACGTGAAAGAATTTTATCTTGGTGTTGCCAGTGATGATAAAGAAGAGCGCTCATTTAGAAATGTAAAAGCCTATAAACGCCGTAAACGCTGGCTGGCGTAGATTTTTTTGATCACTCATAAGGCAAATGGGCTAAAAGATAGTCAGCGCTGTAAGCTTATATCCAGCCTTGAAGTTCTCTGGTTACAATGGCGTTGAGCATTTTTATTGAAGTATCACTGGCATTTAGACAAGGTGCAACGGTGAAGTTTTGACCGCCTGCCTGTTTAAATTCTTGCGCAACACCAATGGAGAGTTCTTCAAGCGTTTCAACGCAGTCTGAAATAAAGGCCGGTGAGATGAGTAAGATGTTTTTTGTGCCGGTTTTTGCGGCTTCAACAATTGTTTTGTCTGTATAAGGCTTTAGCCACTCCTTGCGCCCGACCCGAGATTGAAACGTGGTTTCAAGTTTTACGCCATCAAGGTTTAGTGCTGATTGTAAAGCATCAGTGGTGGCTATGCAGTGTTGATAATAGGGATCGCCTTTGTCGCAATATTCTTGTGGTAAGCCGTGATAAGACACGAAAATTCTTTCAGGTATCCAATCAAGTGAGCTGATATAGTCATTGGTACGTTTGGCCAATGCTTTGATATAGATCGGGTCATCATAAAATGGAGGAACATAACGCAGGGTTGGTTGCCAGCGCATGGTTTTCATTGCATCGGCGACTTTGTCAAAAACACTAGCTGTTGTGGTGGCAGAATATTGTGGGTATAGCGGGAAGACTAAGACCTTGTCACATCCATGCTCTTTCAGACGTTTTAAGCCTTGGGCAATTGCTGGGTGGCCATAGCGCATAACCCAATCGATAATAATATTTGGGTTTCCAATCGATTGAGATAATTTCTCTGCCTGATCGCGGCTGAATGTCTTTAGTGGACTTTCGTTTTTCTCTTTATTCCATATTTGCGCATAAGCATGGCCAGATTTTTTTGGCCGAACAGTTAGAATAATACCATTTAATATCACCCACCATAGGGCACGATTGGTTTCGATGACACGTGGGTCAGAAAGAAATTCTTTTAAATAAGCCCGCATTGGCCAATAGTCAGTTGCTTCGGGCGTGCCCAAGTTTACCAAAAGGATACCGATTTTCGACTTTGGATCAAGATTTGTGATGGTCATGGAGGAAAGACTCTAATAATCGCTTTGCTCTTCAATAACCTAATTGGCCCTTGAAGGGAATAAGACAGTTTGGTGTTTGTGGATGGTAAAGAGGGTGCTTTGTTTACTTTTTGTTAATGAATGAGAGATGAACGTGACGTAACGTTATGGTTCATTTTGCTTTTGCTAAATTGGTGTCATCGTAACTTACATCTATACAGAAGGAATATTAAAATGGGTAAATTAACACAAATAACAGTGGCAACAATTTTGGCTGCTTTTGCCGGTTTAGCGGTGTCAGCGTCTGTTCAAGCTGCAGGTGGTGGAAAAACTGTTTGTATCAAACCGCATAAGAAGTTTTTGAAAACCCAATGTGGCACTGATCTACGGCGTTATTATAGATCGCAAACACATTTGCTGGCAGTACCTCAAGGTCCAAATGTTAACTTTCAAAATCGCCGTATTCTTGCTGGGCCAGGAAATCAAATGAATGGTGGTGGCGTAGGTGGAGGCTTTGGCGGTCGAGGAAGTGGGGTTTCTGGTCGTCCATAGCAAGGTTTCATTAAAAGCAAAGTTGGAGAGCGCCGATTGGCGCTCTTTTTATGCGTTGTAATCCCGCTCATCACTAATGACAGCGCCATCATTGGGTAAACTGCCTGGTTGGCAAAGTTCAACAGTGCCGCGTACTTTGCATTGGGTTTGCAGAGTTTGGGTAACGGCATTGAGTAAATCATTGTTGCGAGTGGGGCATTCTGCTTTTAATGTCATTTTATCCGTTGCACCATCGCGTTCAATAACCAGTCTTAATCTACCAAGTTCGCGATGTTGTTTAGCAATGTTATTGATCTGTGATGGATGAATAAACATGCCTTTTACTTTCGCTGTTTGATCGGCACGACCCATCCACCCTTTTAAGCGTTTGTTGGTGCGGCCGCATGGGGACTGGCCTTCAAGGATGGCTGATAAATCGCCTGTTGCAAGACGGATCATCGGGTAGCCTGCTGAAAAGGCGGTTACAACCAATTCGCCAACTTCTCCGTCGGCCACGGGGTCACCTGTTCCAGGTTTTACTATTTCTACGATGATGTCTTCATTTATCACCATGCCTTGCGGGATTTCGCCATCTTGAGTTTGGCTTTCATAAGCGATGACACCGACATCTGCTGTTGCATAGCATTGCATGACGGTGACACCGCGTTCAGCATATTCCTGACGCATTGATGGAAACAATGCCCCGCCTGAAACCATGGCTTTGGTGATTGAAGATGCATCGCGGCCAAGTTCTTGAGCTTTGTCCAATAAAATTTTGAGGTAGTCGGGGGTGCCTGTGTAGCCTGTTGGTTTAAGTTGCTCTATCGCATCAAGTTGGAGTTCGCTATTGCCAGTGCCTGCGGGAATAACCGAACATCCCATGGCCCGTGCACCATAATCTAAAATAAATCCACCCGGGGTGAGGTGATACGAAAATGTATTGTGGAGGAGATCGCCTTTTCTAAAACCTGCCGCATATAAAGCGCGTGCGCCGCGCCATGGATCAGCTTCTGGGCCTTGGGGTTCAAAAATTGGGCCAGGTGACATGAATATACGGCCAAAGGTTTCAGTATTTCCAATGCCAAAGCCAGCTAATGGTGGGGTGTCAGCTTGTCGCTTTTTAATATCTGATTTCCTTAAAACCGGTAAGTCAGCAAGGGCTTTTCTATCGGTAACGAGGTCAGGGTCTAAACCTTTTAATAAATTTGCCCAACCGGGTGAGTTGGCGATAACGAATTTGAGACGCTCTGGTAATTTGTTAAACAAATCGGCTTCACGGTCTTTTGGTAAACGGGTCTCGTTTTTATCGAAGTAAATACTCATGTGTTTTTAACCAACTCATCAATGAATCAAGGGGCGTTAATATTGTGCAAAACATCCCAAAACTATAGTGCATAATGTTTAGTGTGTGTTTTATGATGATAGCAGATGGCGACGGTTTGGAAATAGAAAAGCAGCTAAAAATATCAAGCAACCAAGGTTTCTTTGAACGATTCATTTATGGGTTGCAACATGGTGCATGGAGGTTGGTTGAGTTGGTCGGTCTAACCTGTAAATTGCGTTTGTTTTTTGATTTTTCCGAAAAAGCGAATGTCAGTGAGGTTGATGCCACTTATAAGGTCAAACTGTTGCTCACAATGTGTGGTCAGGCAAAAAGGGCATATGAGTGGGAGGCTGACTGTGATGGTCGGTTGACATATGTTTGTAGCTCTTTTGCGAAAGCTGTGGGGCGGTATCCCGAGCAGCTTTTAGGACTTCATTTATGGACTGTTATGGGGTTAGAGAAAGAAGGGGAGCCGTGGGTTGAGATTTCGCGCTGTTTTAGTCAGCATAAAGGGTTTGAAAGCCTGATTGCGGAGGCACCTAAATACACAAATGCTGGTAAGTGGGTAATTTCTGCTATACCGGTTTTACCCGGTCAGGGGCGTTGTCGGGGTTTTTATGGAGTTTGTTTTAGGGGGCAAGAACAAAATGAAACCCATCAGAATCTTACTCAAATGGCTCAGCATATACGCCAGCAGGTTGAAGAAACGGCCCATCATTTAGAGCAGATTTCTCTGGAGCTTCAAGAGCCTTTGCAAGAGCTGAGCGGTTTGGCGCATGTTTCTCGTGAGCGATGGCTTGACGATTTAAACAACCCGGAGGCAGCGGTTTTTGCTGACCGGTTGGCCTTTAACAGTCGCTATGTATTATGCAGTATTCGCGATTTTGCAGAATGTAAAAAGTTTGCGCAATCAGCGTGGTTTCTTGATGAGCAGTTTTTAGACCCAAGCGAACTTGTTATTGATGCAATAAGATTTGTCCAGCCAATGGCGCAAAACCTGAATGTAACGCTAAAGAAATTTGTACGTGGTAAACCGTTGTTGTTTTATGGCGATTTGATGCGTTTAAGGC
>JALWJW010000153.1 GCA_026996935.1 Hyphomicrobiales bacterium | reverse complement strand
GTCCATAACAATCTAAAGTCGTAAACAACCCCAAAGCCTCGCGTGTCGGGTCAATATAATTCGTCATCGGTTTTGTTTCCTCTTGTACCGAACTAAACAGAAATATGCCACCACCACCCCAAACAAACAAGCCACCAGCCCTGCACATCCCCCACACCGTCATACCAGCGAAAGCTGGTATCCACTCCTCTGGCCCAAACACAAAACTTAAGTCTCAGGAATGGATTGCGGCATTCGCCGCAATGACGATATTGTGCATAGAGAAGTGCCTCAACGACTTCCCCCTTCCTCTTTCCTCCTCTTCCTTGAAGCAATCTCTTATGCTATTCATCTTGTAACAAAACTTACAAACTAAACTGGGAGAGAAAACATGAAAAAAACTGCATTATTGACCTTGGGCTTAGGGCTTGCGTTTGCAACAACCACAGCAATGGCCGAAACCCGCATCACTTATAAGTCAGCAAAATCCACATCGTCCTATTATCAAATGGCCGTGCAATTAGCCGAAGCTGTTAAAAAGGGTTCAAACGGCGACATCATTTTAACCGTAGAAGAAAGCCAGGGCTCGGTTCAAAATGTTAAAGAAGCTGCCAGCCGCAGCGGCAATTATGTTTTCACCACCCCGCCTGTTTTAATCAAGCTTGCCCAAAAAGGCATCAAAATGTTCAAGCCTGCAAATCCAAAATTTATGGAAATTCGCGGCCTGTTCCCTATTCCTTCGCTCACCATGCACTTTGTTGTGCGCGCTGATTCAGGCGTTAAAACATTTGCCGATCTTGAAGGCAAAACCTTCCTTGTTGGCAAGGGCTCATTTGGTGCGCGTGAAGCCACGAAGTATCTTAAAAAATTCGGACTAGAGGGCAAAGTCAAGCTGGCAAAAGTTGAACTAAATGCCGCCGTAAACGCGCTAAAAAACCGCCAGATCGATGGTTTTGCCACCGCTGGTTCATACCCTGCACCAAACGTGCTTGAAGCTTCCGCCTCAACCAAAATCAATCTGCTGAGCCTGACACCTGAACAAATCAAAATCACCAAACGCAATACAATGGTCATTCCGGCTGGCACCTATGCCGGCGTTGACAAAGACGTGACCACAACCACCCTGCCCGTCATGGCCTACACCACCACCGCCATGAGCGATGCCACTGCCTATGCGCTGACCAAAACCTATTGGGAATCAAAAGCCACTATGGGCAAAACCGCCAAATGGTGGAACGGTGTAACCCCTGCATATTTAGCAAATATGTACGGCAAGCTACACCCTGGCGCGTTGAAATATTACGCTGAAAAAGGCATCGAAGTGCCCGCTGGTTTAAAGTAAGAACGTTAAACTTTTAAACCACATATTGGTCATTCCAGCGAAAGCTGGAATCCATTGTTCGGTGTCACCGCTTATTACAAGGCGAGCGGTCAGTTCTGAACTATGGATACCGGGGTCAAGCCCCGGTATGACGGCTGATGGTGTGAATGACTAAGCAGGCAAACCAATGTCAGAATCTGAAACAAAAAACCCGAACCCCATCTGGCTGGCCCTTGGCGCAATGTCCATCGCCTTTCATCTTTACCTCATATCCTCCGGTTTAATCCCTAACCTTATTTCCCGCCCCATCCACATGGCCCTGGCCCTGCCCTGGGCGCTGATTTTAGTGGCTAAAAACCAAACAGAACGCATCACAGGCATCTTGCTTACAGCCGCCTCACTAGCTGGCACTGCCTATATTGTCATTAATGAAAGCGCCATTTCAGATCAATACGGATCACTAGAAGGGCAATGGCAAATCGCCATGGCCATCACGTTGATTATCACCGTGCTGGAAATGGCCCGCCGCTTCATTGGCTGGCCCCTGCCGCTGGTTGCTTCCATCGCGTTGGCCTATGGTTTATGGGGCCAATATGTACCAGGCGAACTGGGCCACCCCGGCATTCCGCTGGCCAGCTTTCTTGGCACCCTCACCATTGCCGAAGGCGGCCTGTGGGGCCAACTTACAGGCGTATCCGTCAATGTGGTTGCCGTATTTGTCATTTTTGGTGCCGTGCTTAATTCTGGCGAAGCAGGTCAGGGCTTTATGAACCTTGCCATTGCACTGGCTGGCCGATTGCGCGCGGGAGCGGCAAAAGTTTCGGTGTTAGCATCAGCCTTTTTCGGCTCCATATCAGGGTCTGCTTCTGCCAATGTCGCATCAACCGGGGCATTCACTCTGCCCGCCATGAAACGCCTTGGTTACCCGCCCGCCTTTGCCGGTGCGGTTGAAGCGGTTGCCTCATCAGGCGGACAAATAATGCCCCCGCTTATGGGCGCAGGGGCATTCGTTATGGTTGAACTGATCGGCGTACCTTACACCACCATCATGGGGGCTGCCATCTTGCCCGCCATCTTATTTTTCTTTGCCGTCTGGGTTGGCGTTGATGCCTTTGCCAACCGTTATGGCCTCAAACCCATGACAGCAGATGAAGCCCACATTCCCATTTCTCGTATCCTTATAACCGGTGGCTTTTTTGCTATACCCTTTATCATTTTATTAGAACGCTTGTTCATCGGCGGCTATTCGGCTCAATATGCCGCTGCCCTTGCAATACTTGCTGCTGCCATATTATTATTGTTCGACCCCAAAGGCTTTGCCGGCTGGCCAAAAGTCAAACAGCGCTCCATAGATGTATGCATGACCTCGGGCCGCCAAATCGCTATGATTGCCTCCATCATTTTATGCGCCTCATTGGTTATCGGCGTGTTGGGCATGACCGGATTAGGTGTAAAAATCACTTCAACGATTTTGTCCTGGAGCAATGGTAGCTTGTGGATTGCCCTGTTACTAACCGCCTTTGCCTGCATGATTTTGGGCATGGAAGTCCCCACTACGGCCGCCTATGTTATATGTATTTCCGTTACCGGGCCAGCTTTAGCCCAACTTGGAGTACCGCTTTTACATGCCCATCTTTTTGTCTTTTGGTATGCGCTTTTATCCACCATCACCCCGCCCGTTTGCGGCACAGTTTTTATTGCCGCTGGCATGGTCAATACATCATGGGTGCGTGTGGCGGGGCATGCCATGGCGCTGGGCTTAGGGCTTTATATCATCCCGCTTATTCTGGTTTACAACCGAGGCATTATCGGCATTTCAGACCACCCGGCTTTATCCATCTTTATCTTCATAAAATCAGCCGCCGCCTTATACTTCCTCTCCCGCGCTATCATCTTAAAGGGCCCCTGGCCACCAAGAGTTTTACAGGCAGCGCTGGCAATTGGTCTATTTATCATCCCAGATTGGTGAGCTTAAACTTAAAACCCGCTTCATTTGGAAATATACAAATTCGCTGTCACATTTGAGCCGATCTTCTTAAAGATTTCGATCAGGCGATCATTGTCTTCAACTTCAAAATAATGGTTTGAATTTGTGGCGCATTCTTCCAGCAGCGCTTGACCGTTTGACGGAGCCTGAAATGCCACCGTATAAATTTCCATGCCGTAATTCTTAGCCTTGGTGCAGTATTTCAAAGTATCTTTATCATACGATGTTGCATTGTTATTGCCATCGGTCATAAACACCATGACCAATTTTGGCTCCTGTCCAGATTTTTCGGCGTGTTGGTCAATCTCTTTTTGTTTTTTAAGTTGCTTATAGGCTTTTTTAACCGCACCAGATGAATTAGTGCCACCACTGGCATTCATATCCTGAACATAATTATTGACCTGATCCAAATTCCACCGCAGGCTTTTTTGCCCAAACGTATAATGATTATAGGCAACAGCCCCCATCCGAATAAACTTCTTATCAGGGTCAACATCTTTCATGCCGTCAATCATGCCAGAGACAGCCGCTTTGAGCGATGTCATACGGGTTGGGAAATTCCATCCCATCGAACCTGAGCGATCAAGCACCAGATACATTGACAATGAACCACCCGTTTCCCTCTTAACCGTTACCGCTGAACTAACACTGATATTGACCTTTTCAATTCCGGCAATTTTCGCCATATGGGTTTTATATGACGCATCCACATTAACGGTCAATTCCTGCTTGTCCGTATCAAACGAAAACGTCGCCCCATTAAAAAACGGCGGCAGCGTGCTTTCAATGTTGCGCGTCAGAAAAGTCTCAAACAACTCACCCGCCCGCGTAACAACCTCACCTTGGTTTTCCAGATCAAGCGAAACATCATTTAAAATATCGCTTGCTGTTGCAACCAATGCGGCATCAACCGACGCCGTAACATTAGTATGCAAATTAGAGGCCTGAGAGTAATCAATCGCCGTACCCACTGCCACCGTGAGTGGCAAAAGTGAAATCGCGAACGATACAGCGATTGTTCCTTTCGTATTATCAAGAAATTTTCGCGCTCTTTTTACAATCTCCATCTTGCCAATCCTTCTACTTAACAGTCTCTCAACCCTGTGTGCTAAATTGAGAATTAGTAGAAAAACATGAATCAAATATCAGTGAAATCAGTAAAACTTTAACCATCAAATTTGCAGATCGAAACGAAGCATTTACTTTAAAGGCAAAAAGATAATTGCCGTTAAAACCACCAAGCGCCACACATATCAATAAATATTAATTTTTGAATTTAATAAAAAACAACGATATTTCAACCTATTAAAGGCAGCTACACCAAGCCTTCCAGATCATCACCTGCCAAAAGGCAACAACTTAAAAAGCAACTGATGAAATAAACAGATTAGAAATATCCAATAATAAACCATCAAAAAAATAATTGGATTTTTTTACGAAAATCGTCACTTTAGCAACGATAAATCCTAACTATTTAGTAAGCCTGATAAAAAAATAAGCTTCTTTTTCACCTCGCAAAACCACTAGAGCAAGATATTTTAAACACAAAAAAGGG
>JALWJW010000152.1 GCA_026996935.1 Hyphomicrobiales bacterium | reverse complement strand
TAATCAGCGGGACTGATAACGCTAAAAGGTTTATAATCATAGTGGCAATAATTATGTGACCATAAACACCACGATTGATTTTAAGAGCGCTCCAGAACCAGTGTGGACCTTTGATAATAGGAATTTGTGATGTACGCTCATCAGTGCTTTTTACTGGTCGGGCCGTAAAACACAATACTGAATTATTACTGATGATTTCGCTTAAAGGCTTAACGCTGGCCGTGCCAGTTGCCGACAGGATATGAGCCAGCAGCGGCTGTTTATCGCGATTCTCGAGTTTTTCAATAATAAAGGCAGTGTTTGATGCCCGATCAACCACCAGCATTGGACAATGACTACCATCAAGGCCGCTGGCAGGAGGTGAGCAGGGTGATAAAATTAAACCGGCACGCTCACCAGCATGGTCCAAATGTTCAAAAGCCAGTTGACCATTATGCAATGGTAACCCGTGTAATAGGGCCTGGGTGTTGGTTTTTAAAGAAAAGCAACCCGCCAGAGTGACAATGGCACTGGCTAAAATATCGTGTGTCTGATGTTTCGTTGCTTTATCAGCTAAGATAGTTGCCGAAGTCTTTTTATGTGTCACAGCAAACCCGTTGGTCGTAAAAACAAAATAAAAAGGGGCTTTTGTAAGGTGCAAAACTAAATAGGTTTTGCTTAAAGCCCCTTTTACAACGCCCCTTTTGCAACGATAGCGTGCTTATGGTTTATATTTTGCTAATTTTTGCCAGCTTGCGGGAGGCTGATGTTCAACGAAGAAACAAGACGTCCAACCGCAGCAAGAATCCGGTATGTGTTGTATCTGGCAACAAAAATCTCGGTTTTAAGGGCTGTTTCAGCCGTGAAAACCTCATTTTGTGTATCTAGGATATCAAGTAAGGTGCGTTTTCCGGCTTCAAACTGGCGCTTTTGGGCCGCAAGTGAAGCCCGGTTGGCAGCCAGTTGTTTGCGCAAATAGGAAGCACGATCACGCGCTGCAAGACGCGCGCTCCATGACAGGCGAACTTCTTTTTCAATATTAAGAGCAGCAACACGGCTCAAAGCAAGTGATTCAGAGGCGCGATATTTTGCCTCCTGAATCCGCGCATTATTAATGCCGCCATTATAAAGGTTCCACTTTAATACAACAACGGCTTTCCCGTGTGCATCTCTTGCGGCGGTATCTTTCAATTCGTTGGCATAACGCCCGGAAACTTCCAGATTTAATTTAGGAAGCAAGAAGGATTCTGCTGTGCCGATTGCTGCGCGGGCGGCCAATGCATCATGACGCAGGGCAAGTATTTTAGGAGAACGCGAACGCGAGGCAGAAATAGCACTTGATAAAGAGCGTGGCATATAGCTTAAACGCGGCGAACTGGTGCCCAGCTTTTTCGGGCGATGTCCCACAACGGTAATATAAAGTGCATAAGCATCACGCACGCGTTGGCGTGCTTCTGCCAATGTTGCTTGTGCGGCAGCAACACGCGCGCGTGCCTGCGCGGCATCTGCTCGATTGCCTCGTCCGCCCGATACACGGCGATTAACCAGATAGGCGATGTTTTGTAATGCCCGCAGGTTTCGTTGCGCAGCAGATTGAATAGCAAATGAGCGCTGAACTTCGGTATAGGCCTGGGTTACGCGTAGTGCAATGGCGTTGGCTGTGTCAGCCAGTCTGTTGTTTGCAGACTTAACCCGTTCTTTTTGGCGTTTCTTTTCAAAAGAGCCCCGCCCGCCATCAAAAAGCGGTTGGCTGATAACGGCAGAAATTTCATAGGCCTCTTGGGTTGTTTTGGAATTAATATAGCCGCCAGCTTTAGCCACAACATCAACTGTTGGCCGCCAAAGGCCGCGTGCAGCTTCTAATTCCTGACCGATTGCTTTGCGATTGTATTTTAGAGAAGAAATTTCGGGATGATTATTCAGGGCGTATCGTACGGCTGATTTTAAACTTTCAGCCTGCGCAGTTACACCTGTCGCGCCCGTAAACAGTGCCGCCACGCTAAGATTGATAAGGAATTTAGAAAATTTTGTCTTGTGCATTGCCGGCCCCAACGAATCACGTTTGTTTGCTTTTTATTTAGAGTTTCCTTATTGGATGATATGGTTAACAAAGTGTTAATTTCCCTCAATGATTGTTTCAGGTTGCAACGGCAACTCGCAGTATTTCAATTGTGATCTTGGTTTTCGCGGGTGTTTATTTGGTCCCGAATTCGTTAATAATTTTTTGGCTTTTTTTATTGTTGTTTTTCAAGCAATTACCAGATGTAAGGTATTTAAGGGCTTTTGAAGTTTAGATTTGATGGGGTTTGGCCAAAAATGCTGGTGAAAAAAGTTAAAAAAAATTCTCAAATTAAAAGCTTCCGGACAAAATTTGATTCCATGTGAAGACTCAAGGGGTTGTGGATAAGTTGCGTTTTGAAGAGATAAAAAAAATTATTAAAATTTTTAATCCGTACACTGATTCAGTGTAGAAATTTGCTTGTCATTCAGCTTATAAATGTGTAGATTAATTTCACATTAAGACAGCGTGTGACCCGCGCAATTCAGGGAAAAACAGTTTCAAAGAGGCTCCAGTTTAAAGTGCCCGGATCTGGTAAACTGACTTAGTGAAAAACAAGAACTGCTTAAGCGGCGTACGGTGAGGGGTGTTATGAGTATTCGGCTTTAGTCGAAATAGTGACGGGGTTAAGTATCTAAGTTCTGATTAGATGCTACTTTTGTAAAAGTTTAAAATTTTGATGCGCATTTTGCGTGATCGGGTTTCTGCGGCCAAATTTTGAAAATTCAATTCTTGGCAAGGCTGTCGTGCGGTCTTTTGTCGGGCAGGTTTTTAACAAAAGTTTTATCGAGTGTTTTTTAGATGATTAACATTCTGAACCTCGAACTCTAACAGACTTGATACCGCAGACCGGCGTGAGCTGAAAATAGATTTAAAAACGGCAGTATGGCGATTTTGTCATACAGAAATATGAACAATACGGGGCATAATAATATGAGCAAAAAGGCGGCGGCAAACTCTATGAATAGCAATCTGTCACAAGCAACAATGGAAGATTATGTGGATTATTCAAATTCGGACAAATTAGCACAAAAGTGGCAACGCATTTCCAAAAAACTGCACGCTGAATTGGGTGATGATCTGTTCTCAAGCTGGTTTGCCCGAATGGAGCCTGAGCATTGTATGGATGGTAATTTTGTTGTTTCAGTGCCAACAAGGTTTTTGCGTAATTGGGTAGATTCGCATTATTCACAAACTTTAGTGCGTATTTGCCAGTCAGAGTTGGGAAAACTTCAAGCAGTAAGTGTTGTTGTGCGCACTCGTGGTTTGCCAACCCAAAAATCTCATATGCCGGAAACCACAGTTGAAGTCGAAAACCCGGCCAATTCCAATGTGGCGCCGAGCAATGGTTTTGAAAACAACAATGATCTGCAAAATTTTGCCGGTCGTGGTTCTCCGGTAGATCGAAACCTGTCTTTTGACACCTTTATTGCCGGACAGTCTAATGCACTGGCTCATGCGGCGGCCATGCGTGTGGCAGATGCAGCTCCAGGTAGCCCACTTAGCTTTAATCCGTTGTTTATTCATTCTGCTGCCGGTCTGGGCAAAACCCACCTTTTAAATGCGATTTCACAACAAATTCGTGAAAAGCAGCCAGAGCGTAAGGTTCTTTATATTACCGCTGAACGTTTCATGTATCACTTTGTTGCCGCTCTTAAAGCCAAGGATGTTTTGTCCTTTAAAGATTTTTTTCAAAGCATTGATGTCCTGCTGATTGACGATTTTCAGTTCCTGCAAGGTAAAACCATGCAGCAGGAGTTTTGTCATACCTTTAATTCTTTAGTGGATGCAAAGCGGCAGGTTGTTGTGGCTGCTGATGTGCCGCCGTCTCAATTGGGTAGTATTGATCAGCGTATGCGTTCACGCTTTGCAGGTGGTTTGGTGGTTGATATTGCAACGCCAGAACTTGAACTGCGCCGTAAATTTCTTGAGGCACGGTTGGTGCGCGCGCAATTGAAAGACCGCGCTCTTGTTATTGGTGATGATGTGATTGAATTTATTGCCAATCGCATCACCTCAGGTGGTCGCGAACTTGAAGGCGCACTAAACCGGGTAATCGCCAGCCAACAGCTCACAAGGGCAAAAATTACCGTTGAACTGGCCTCTTTGGCGCTGCGCGATATGGATCAGCATAGTGAACCAATGCGTATTCGTATTGATGATATTCTAAAGATTATCGGCAGCCATTATTCTGTCACGCGTGCTGATCTTCTTTCACCGCGCCGTGCCCGTTCCATTGTTCGCCCGCGTCAGGTTGGGATGTATTTGGCAAAAAAAATGACACCGCGTTCATTACCTGAAATTGGTCGCCGTTTTGGCGGTCGTGACCACTCCACGGTGCTGCACGCAGTGCGTAAAATTGAAGAATTGATGAAAGCTGACGATCATTTGGCCCGTGAAGTGGCCATGCTTGGTAAATTGGTTGAACAGCGCTAGTCAGACATTTAGAATTTACTGATGGCATTGTGCAAGTTCTGGCCCTTTCTGGTGACAATCAGAGGGGCCAATTCTTGGTTCAGATTTTGCGCCAGATTTTGCGCCAGGTTTTGCGTAAGTGCTTGCGGCAGACTTTGTTTGGCTATTATTTGCTAAAGTTTTCCACAAATCCCCCTCATTGCCCGATAAGGGCAGGTCGCACCCTTGCTTTTTACCTCCAATAAATGCAAATTTCGATGTTCAAAATCAGCCAGAGATGGGGATCCCTTTAGGTTGTAGTTTTCTATTTCCCATTAAAATGCAGAAAGGTTCATTGCATGCGGGTAATCATAGAGCGGGCACAATTGCTCAAATCGTTAAATCACGTTC
>JALWJW010000151.1 GCA_026996935.1 Hyphomicrobiales bacterium | reverse complement strand
AAAAACTGTCCAATTTCAGGTCTGATATTCTTGCCAAGCTTAATGAATCACAAATTAAAATTTCTTCTTTGAAAAAATCCATTGAAGGAGACGCTGATCGAGTCAAGCGAACGCAGGTTAAATCTCCAGTAGATGGTATTGTTAAGGCTCTTCATACCAATACCATTGGCCAGGTGGTGAAACCTGGGGCAGATCTGGTAGAAATCGTACCACAAAATGACAGCTTGCTCATTGAAACACGTATCGAGCCAAAGGATATTGCATTTTTACACCTTGGACAAAAAGCCGTTGTAAAGCTAACTGCTTATGATTATGCCCTTTATGGTTCATTAGAAGGAAAGTTGGAGCGTATTGGCGCTGACAGTATCACCGACAAAAAAGGCAATACCTTTTATTTGGTCAATGTACGGACTCAAAAATCCTATCTAAAACGCAAATCGGAACAATTACCAATTATTCCAGGCATGGTGGCCCGTGTTGATATAATCACAGGTAAAAAAACCATCTTTCGCTATATGACCAAGCCCTTACATCGCATGGCAACAGAAGCCTTGCGCGAGCGTTAATGCTGCGCAAGGTTTCGCGCAGTGGTCTTTGGGTGACCATATGCAGAAGCTAACGCAGTCCAGTGAGCGCTAAAAACCAATCAAATGACCAAACATTAAACCATCTTACCCTAGTTTAGCCATTAATATCATAAGCAGCGATTGCGGCCAGATTGGTCAGTTCTGATGCTGTGGCGGTGCGTGGGGCAATTTGAACAGGTTTTTCAAGTCCGGTTAGAAGCGGACCAATAACCGTGATTCCACCCAGTTCCTGCAACATTTTTGTTGAAATACTGGCCGAGTGAGCCGCTGGCATAATCAAAACATTGGCAGGGGCTGATAAACGGCAGAACGGATAAGAAGCCATAGCTTTTTTAGATAAAGCAACATCGGCGGCCATTTCCCCATCATATTCAAAATCAACCCCGCGACGGTCAAGTTCTTCAACCGCCTCGCGTGAATTTTTAACCCGTTCACCCTCAGGGTGACCAAATGTGGAATAGGATAAAAAAGCCACGCGTGGTGTGTGGCCCATTCTGCGGGCAACACCGGCTGCTTCTTCGGCAATGTCTGCCAATTGGGTAGAGTTTGGCATTTCAAGAATTGATGTGTCGGCAATAAAGACGCGGCGTGTATCACACATGGCCATAGAAACCCCAATCGGGCGGTGACCAGGGCGATCATCAATTGCCAAACGGACATTTTCCAGCGCAACAGAATATTTACGCGTTAAGCCTGTGACCAATGCTTCTGCATCACCCATAGCCAGCATACATGAGCCAAAGACGTTACGATCTGTATTGACCAGGCGCTGACAATCGCGAAACAGCAAGCCATTGCGTTGCTGGCGTTCATAAAGAAATGAAGCATAGTCAAAATTACGTTCAGAAAGACGAGCGTTAAGAATTTCCACATCATCATGCAGCTCCAAGCCCGTTGCGGCCAAGGTTTTTGCCACTTCTTTTTCGCGGCCAATCAACACAGCTTTGCCCAAACCATTGCTGCAATAAGAATGAGCCGCGCGGATCATGGCTTCTTCTTCGCCTTCAGTGAAGACACATTTTTTGGGTTCCTGACGCACTTGTTCGTAAACACCTTGCATCAGGCCAGTAACAGGATCAAGACGGGCAGATAATTCACTGGCGTAAGCCTCAATATCTTCAATCTGGCGGCGAGCAACCCCTGAGTCCATCGCCGCTTTTGCAACCGCTGGCGAAATAGTTGAAATCAAACGCGGATCAAAAGGGGCCGGAATAATATAATTGGGGCCAAAGCGCAGACGTTGACCATGATAAGCAGCGGCCACTTCATCGGGCACATCTTCACGGGCCAATTGCGCCACGGCGTGGGCCGCGGCCAATTTCATTTCTTCATTGATGGTTGAGGCCTGAACATCTAATGCACCACGAAAGATATAAGGAAAACCTAGAACGTTATTGACTTGATTGGGGTAATCTGAACGCCCTGTTGCCATGATTGCGTCGTCACGCACCTCGGCAACTTCTTCCGGGGTGATTTCCGGATCAGGATTGGCCAGTGCAAAAATAATCGGATTATCAGCCATGGATTTGACCATATCAGGGGTGATCGCACCTTGAACAGAAAGGCCAAACACCACATCGGCACCCTTTAGAGCATCTGCAAGACTGCGATTATCTGTTTCAACAGCAAAGCCAGATTTCCATTGATTGATCCCATCGGTGCGACCTTTGTAGATAACGCCTTTGGAATCACACAAAGTGATGTTGTTGCGCGGCACACCCAATGAGACGGCAAGCCCCATACAGGCAATGGCCGATGCGCCGGCACCGTTGCAAACAATTTTTACAGTTTCCGGATTACGGCCCGTAAGTTCAAGCGCGTTAATCAAGCCGGCAATGGCAATAATAGCTGTACCGTGCTGGTCATCGTGAAAAACCGGGATATCCATTAATTCACGCAAGCGCTCTTCAATGATAAAACATTCCGGGGCTTTAATATCTTCCAAATTAATGCCGCCAAAGGTTGGGCCCATATAGCGAACGGCGTTGATGAACTCGTCGGGATCGGTTGTATCAAGTTCAATATCAAAAGAATCAACGTCAGCAAAGCGTTTGAAAAGGACAGACTTTCCTTCCATTACAGGCTTTGAGGCCAAAGCGCCCAAATTACCCAAACCAAGAATAGCCGTACCATTTGAGATCACCGCAACAAAATTACCGCGCGCTGTATAATCATATGCTTTGGCAGGGTCTTCAGCAATGGCGCGCACCGGCACGGCAACACCTGGACTATAAGCCAATGACAAATCCCGTTGGGTCGCCATTGGTTTGGTGGCTCTGATTTCAAGCTTGCCGGGTTTGCCATGACTGTGGAAAGCGAGTGCTTCTGCATCGGTGATATTGGTGCGATTGCTTGGTTTTGAGGGACGTGCCATAAATTCCTGTGCTCTTTTGCTGTATATTCTTTGACAAATATAGACATTATAGTGGTATCGAGCTTACAAAACACACCAGCGGTCCAAAAGGCAAGATGATAAACCGTTTTGGGCCATGTTTTTTTCTTGGTTTTGGTAAAAATGTTAAGGGAGCAGCATTGAGGGGATGCCAGATACTGGCAAGGCCAACCATTGTAACAATAAATATAATGACGCAAACCACTTCTAATACCGCCCCAACGCCCATGATGGCGCAATATCTGTCGATAAAACAGGCCAACCCTGATTGCCTGTTGTTTTATCGTATGGGTGATTTTTATGAGCTGTTTTTTCAGGATGCTGAAATTGCCTCACAAACCCTTGGCATAACGCTAACCAAACGCGGCAAACACGCGGGCAATGATATTGCCATGTGCGGGGTGCCTTACCATGCCAGCGATCAATATCTGGAACGCCTGATTAAAGCTGGCCATCGTGTTGCCATTTGTGAGCAAACAGAAAGCCCTGCTGAAGCAAAAAAACGCGGCTATAAATCCGTTGTGAACCGTGAGGTGGTTCGGCTCGTCACGCCTGGCACCATTACCGAAGACAATCTGCTTGATGCCAAACAACATAATTTTCTTGCCAGCCTCACTCGTATTAAATCTAGTGATGAAATGGCGCTGGCATGGGTTGATATTTCAACCGGCGAATTTTTTGTGACCGCACCCGATGTTGAGCGCTTATCGGCCGAGTTGGCCCGTCTTTCGCCAAAAGAGATTGTTTTTCCTGATAGTTTCCTGTCTGAACCAGAACTAAGCACGGCCCTGCTTGAGTGCGGCGCGGCATTGGCCCCATTGCCAGCTTCAAAGTTCGATAGTTCAAGTTGTGAGCGGACCTTAAAAGATCATTTTAAAGTGGCAGCCCTTGAGGCCTATGGTGAATTTGGCCGGGCTGAAATTGGTGCCTGTGGCAGTTTGGTTGATTATATTTTACTAACGCAAGTGGGCAAAATGCCAACGCTTAGCGCGCCGGTAAAATTAGCTGATGACCATGCCATGCTGATTGATGTGGCCACACGCACCAATCTGGAATTGGTCAAAACCTTATCGGGTTCTCGCAAGGGTTCCTTATTGGCCACCATTGATTATACGGTGACAGGACCGGGCGGGCGTTTGTTGGCTGAACATTTATCTGGCCCACTGGCCGATGCCAAACGGATTAATGAGCGCCTTGATAGTGTGGGTTACTTCTTCCAGGCCAGTGAAATCAGAAGCAGTGTTCGTGATGTTTTAAAGAAATGCCCCGACATTGGCCGCGCCCTTGCCCGATTAACCTTGGAGCGTGGCACACCGCGCGATCTTGCTGCCATTGCCCAAGGTATCATTACGGGCAAACACATCGTTACAGCCTTAAATAAAACCGGGGCGCTTGATGTGTTGCCTGACCACATTTTGCAAATCATGGAAACTTTAACCCATGATGATAACGGACTGGCTGAAAAACTGACCCAGGCCCTTGATGATGAATTGCCCAACCTGACGCGTGATGGTGGCTATATTCGATCGGGGTATTCAAGCGATCTTGATGAGAACCGTCAATTGCGTGATGAGAGCCGCAAGATTATTGCTTCTTTACAGGCACGCTACGCGCAAGAAACAGACATCAAAACCCTTAAGATTAAACACAATAATGTGCTTGGATATTTTGTTGATGTGCCTGCCCAACATGGCAAGACATTGATGGAAGAACCGCACAACCAAACCTTTGTGCACCGTCAAACCCTTGCCAATGTCATGCGCTTTACCAGTACTGAACTGGGCGAGCTGGAACAGAAAATTCAATCTGCTGCCACTCGCGCTATTGCCATTGAACTGCAAATCTTCAATGAGCTGGTCAATGATGTTTCCCGCTTTGCAGCCGATCTTTCAAACAGAGCCAATGCCATTGCCCGACTTGATGTTTTTGCCGGCCTTGGCGAACTGGCCGAGGCTCGAAACTATACCCGGCCCATTATTGACACCTCTTTGGCCTTTGATATTGAAGACGGGCGACACCCTGTTGTGGAAGCAGCCTTAAAAGCATCGGGCGAAAGCAGCTTTATTTCCAATGATTGTAATTTGTCCGGCAACGAAGATAAAAATGAAAAATCAATCTTGCTTCTCACTGGCCCCAACATGGCGGGTAAATCAACATTTCTAAGGCAAAACGCCTTGATTGCCCTTCTTGCCCAAATGGGTTCGTTTGTACCGGCCAGCAAAGCCCATATCGGCACGCTGGATCGATTGTTCAGCCGCGTGGGTGCGGCTGATGATTTGGCCCGTGGGCGATCAACCTTTATGGTTGAGATGGTTGAGACGGCAACAATTTTAAACCAGGCCAGTGAGCGCTCATTGGTCATCCTTGATGAGATTGGGCGCGGTACGGCAACCTTTGATGGCCTTTCGATAGCCTGGGGTTGTGTGGAGCATCTGCACGAAGTCAACAAATGCCGCGCATTATTTGCAACTCATTTCCACGAACTGACCGCATTGTCTGCAAAACTGGCGCGCATGGGTAATGCAACAATGAAAGTGCGCGAATGGAAAGGTGATGTGGTGTTCTTACATGAAGTGGGGCCGGGGGCGGCTGATCGCTCTTATGGTATTCAGGTGGCAAAACTTGCAGGGCTTCCCCAGGCGGTCACCACACGTGCTGCTCAAGTTTTGGCGGAACTTGAAGAACAACGTTCTGAAAATTCGGGCAATAACACTATAGATGATTTACCCTTGTTTAATGCCCCTGTTCCTGACACCACGATGGTAACCGCTGTAAAACCGAGTGAGGCGCTTGAAACCCTCAAACAAATTCTCCCCGATGAGCTTACCCCAAAGCAGGCTCTGGAAGTCCTTTATGACTTGAAAGAAAAGTTGCAACATGACGATGACTGAAACACCGCAATCTGTAATTGACAACATTGCCAAAGAACACAGCATAACCGGAAGCAAATTTCGCCCCGTTTTATTATCTGCTTTTAAAGAATTGATAAAAGCTACCCGTCAAAACCTTGAGGCTCAATTGGCCCTTGATAATGAGGGGACTAAATGTGCGGTTGATTTATCAAACTTTCAAGACAATCTCATTATTGCCCTGCACGATTTAGCCATTACCCATATTTATCCTTCAACCAATCCGTCAACCTCAGAACATTTATCCATTGTGGCGGTTGGCGGTTACGGGCGCGGATCTTTAGCGCCAGGATCAGACATCGATTTACTGTTCTTATTGCCCTACAAACAAACCGCTTGGGGCGAGAGCGTTGTTGAATATATTTTATACTTCCTATGGGATTTGGGATTTAAAGTTGGCCACTCAACCCGTAGCGTTGATGAGTGTATTCGTCTTGCTAAAAGCGATGGTACGATCTTAACATCGGTTCTTGAGGCTCGCTTGATATGCGGTGAGCAAAGTCTGTTTGATGAATTATCACAACGCTTTGACAAAGACATCGTTAAAGGGGGATCACAAGCCTTTATCAAAGACAAATTGGAAGAGCGAAATGAACGCCACATGCGTTCTGGTGAATCGCGTTATCTGGTTGAACCCAATGTGAAAGATTCAAAAGGCGGATTGCGTGATTTACACACATTGTTCTGGATTGCCAAATTTGTCTATGGGGCAAAATCCAATGATGACCTTGTGGCCTCCAAAGCCTTTTCTCAAAGCGAACTTGAAACCTTTACCTATTGCGAAGAATTTTTGTGGACTGTGCGCTGTCATTTACATTTTCTTGCCGGGCGCGGTGATGACCGATTAAGCTTTGACAAGCAAGCTGATGTTGCAAAATTAATGGGGTTTAAATCTGATGGACGGGTAAAAGCGGTTGAATTTTTTATGCGGCAGTATTTTCTTGTTGCCAAAGAAGTCGGCGATCTTACACGTATTTTATGCGCTGTGCTGGAAGAACAGGAAGTTAAAACCCTGCCACGGGTCAATGAGTTTTTAAAAATGCTTACCGGGCGTGGCAACCCCGTCAAAGGGATGGACGCTTTTAAAATGGATGGCGGACGGCTAAACTTTTCAAGCCCTGATATCTGCCGAACAGATCCTGTCACCATGTTGCAATTGTTTGAAGTATCGGCTCAAAAAAACCTCCCCATTCATCCCAAAGCTTATAAAGCGGTTCACCATTCACTTGATGCCATTGATGATAATCTGCGCGAAGATAAAACTGCCAATGCTTTGTTTATGACCATGCTTTTAGAGACAGATGACCCGGAATCCATTATTCGTCGTTTGAACGAATCCGGTATCCTTGGCCGCTTCATTCCTGAATGGGGCAAGATTGTTGCGATGATGCAATTTAATATGTATCATCATTACACCGTTGATGAACATTTGTTGCGGGCTCTTGGTATTTTGGCCAAAATTGAAAAAGGTGGTTTTAGTGACGATCATCCCCTTGCCAGTGAGTTGATTAAATCCCTTAGCCCTTCCTCACGGCGAATTATTTATATGGCGGTTTTATTGCATGACATTGCAAAGGGGCGACAAGAAAGCCATTCGATTGCCGGGGAACGCGTGGCGCGCGAATTATGTCCGCGCCTTGGTATGACAGCTACAGAAACCGATACGGTTGCCTGGCTGGTGCGCCAGCACTTGGTAATGAGTGAAACCGCCCAATCACGCGATATTAATGACTATAAAACCATCCTGGATTTTACTGCCATTATGCAAACACCTGAACGGTTGAAACTTATGCTCATTCTAACCGTGGCTGATATTCGCGCTGTTGGGCCAGGTGTGTGGAACGGCTGGAAAGGCCAACTTCTACGAACCCTTTATGAAGAAACAGAGCCTGTTGTTTCAGGTGGCCATAGCCGCATCTCACGCACCAGCCGTATTAAATCAGCTCATGATAACTTCAGACAAACTGTAAAAGGTTTAACGAAAGAAGAAATTGAAAATTATATCGAGCTACAATATGACCCGTATTGGCTGACGCTGGATGCTGAAACGCAAAGTTCGCAGGCATTGTTTGTCATGAATGCGCAAAAAGACAATAAAGAAGTGGCAGCGCGTGTCGAAACTGATGAGTTTAAGGCCATTACCAAAGTGACGATTATGGCACCTGATCATCCGCGATTATTGTCATTACTTACTGGGGCATGTTCAGCCCTTGAAGCCAATATTGTTGGCGCGCAGATTTTCACCAATGCCAAAAGCATGGCGCTTGATACACTGTTAATCCAGCGCACCCTGGATGAAAGAGGTGAGAAAGCACGCGGTGAAAAACTCTGCAACCTGATTACCGATCTACTGCACGGTGATCAACGCCTGCGTGATGTACTTGAACCCAAGTTAAAGCCAAAGACAAAACTTGAACCGTTCCATGTGGAACCGCGTGTGGTGATTGATAATGAGTCTTCAAACATCCATACGGTGATTGAACTTACCGGGCTTGATCGGGTCGGCTTATTGCACGATCTGACTGAAAGCCTGTTTGAACTCAACCTCAATATTGCTTCGGCCCATATTACCACCTATGGCGAACGCGCTGTTGATGTGTTTTATGTCAGTGACTTAATGGGTGATAAAATTTTGCGCGATACGCGACAACAGGTGATTGAAAA
This sequence comes from Hyphomicrobiales bacterium, assembly GCA_026996935.1. GTDB lineage: Bacteria > Pseudomonadota > Alphaproteobacteria > Rhizobiales > Aestuariivirgaceae > JALWJW01. The sequence continues at coordinate 9,876 of JALWJW010000151.1, read as the reverse complement.
AACCTTGCTTAAAGTTCTGGCCGACCCTTTTGAAGAAAAATTAGACGAGGCGGTTTAACCTATGTCGATTATCAAATCAGCAGCAACTGTTGGTGGCTTTACAATGATAAGCCGCGTCCTCGGCTTTCTTCGCGATGTGCTGATTGCGGCCCTTGTTGGCACAGGCCCAGTAGCTGAAGCATTTGTGGTTGCCTTTCGGATACCGAATTTGTTTCGTCGGCTGTTTGGTGAGGGGGCTTTTAACGCGGCCTTTGTGCCGCTATTTGCCAAACAGCTTGAGCACGAAGGCAAAGAACCTGCTGTTCTGTTTGCTGAAGAGGCCCTTGCTGGTCTGGTATTGGTCTTACTGATTTTTTCTGCTACCGCGATCACCTTTATGCCTGCCCTGGCCTATCTTCAGGCGCCTGGTTTTGCCGATGATGCAGCAAAGTTTGATCTTACCGTTTTAATGAGCCGCATTGCTTTTCCTTATTTGGCTTTTATGTCGGTAACAGCCATGTTAGGCGGGATTTTAAATTCACTGCACCGTTTTACAGCGGCAGCGGCTGCTCCCGTTTTGCTCAACATCGTCATGATTGTTGTCATGTCAGTGCTCACCTTTGGTGGCTGGAAGGCCGATGCCCAAACAGGTAAGATTATGGTGTGGGCAGTTAGTTTTGGTGGCTTGGCGCAGCTTCTTATGTTGTGGTTTGCTGTGAGAAATGCAGGTATCAGATTGCGTTTCGTGCGCCCGCGTTACACATCAGGCGTGCAGCGTTTGGTGCAATTGGGCGTACCTGGTGTCATTGCCGGTGGTATTGCCCAAATCAATCTGGTTATTTCAACTGCCTTTGCCTCGATGCAAGATGGCGCGGCCCCCTGGCTTTATTACGCGGATCGGGTTTATCAATTACCGCTTGGGGTTGTCGGCGTGGCTATTGGCATTGTTTTATTGCCTGAACTTTCACGCCAATTGCGCGCGGGAAATATACAAGCGGTGGATAAAAGCCAAAACCGCTCACTTGAGTTCTCTTTATTTCTGACCATTCCTGCCGCCATTGCTTTAATGGCCATTCCTCGCCCCATCATTCAAGTACTATTTGAGCGCGGCGCGTTTAACAGCACCGACACCACTGCCAGCGCTTTGGCGCTTGGGGCTTATGCTGTTGGTCTTCCTGCATTTGTGCTGATAAAAATTTTCTCGCCCGGTTTTTTTGCCCGTGAAGATACTAAAACGCCGATGTATTTTGCCGGTGTCGGCGTTCTCGTCAATATCGTTATGGCGTTAGCGTTATTCACATTTTTCAACCATGTCGGCATTGCCATGGCCGCTTCAATTGCAGCATGGGTGAATGCGACATTGCTTGGCGTGGTTTTAACGCGGCGCGGGTTTTTTAAAACCGATAAAAGGTTGCGAAAAAATCTGGTTCTTATTCTGCTCAACAGTCTGTTGATGGGAGCGATTTTATTACTCATCAATCATTTTACTTTTGAGTATTTTACCAGACAAACCATGTTTATTGCCCGTGTAGGTTTACTTGGTGCCATTGTCGCGATAGGTGCCGGGCTTTATTTTGTTGTCTGCCATTTTACCGGTGTTTTCAAACTGGCTGATTTTAAAGCTGCTTTTCGTCGCAATAAATAACAAATCACAAAGTATTTGATCCAAGCCCTTTGCACCTCATGCCAATATGAGTCATAACCTGCCCAAATTGAATTTAAGACAATTGTGATTGAAAGAAGTAAAATGACTGAGCAAACTCAACGTGTGTTCTCTGGTGTTCAACCAACGGGCAACCTTCATCTTGGCAATTATCTGGGCGCTATCAAACGCTTTGTAGAAATGCAAGACAGCTATGAATGTATTTATTGCGTGGTGGATATGCATGCCATTACGGTGTGGCAAGACCCGCAAGAATTATCACGCAACACCCGCGAAGTAACGGCTGCTTATATTGCTGCTGGTATTAAGCCGGATGAACATATTATTTTCAATCAAAGTCAGGTGCCACAACATGCAGAACTGGCGTGGATTTTTAATTGTGTGGCGCGCATGGGCTGGCTCAACCGTATGACCCAGTTTAAAGACAAAGCTGGCAAAAATGCTGAAAACTCTTCTGTTGGTCTTTATGCTTATCCAAATTTAATGGCGGCTGATATTCTGGCTTATCGCGCCACCCATGTGCCTGTTGGCGAAGATCAAAAACAGCACCTTGAACTGGCGCGCGACATTGCGCAAAAATTCAACAATGACTTTTCCAAATCGATCAAGCAGGCAGGCTTTAAAGATGGATTTTTCCCACAGCCTGAGCCGTTGATTTTAGGTGAAGCAACGCGCGTTATGTCTTTAAAAGACGGATCAAAAAAGATGTCGAAATCTGATCCGTCTGACCTGTCTCGTCTTAACTTGCTTGATGATGCTGAAACCATTGCCCGCAAAGTTAAAAAAGCCCGTACTGACCCTGATGCTCTCCCGAGCGAGCCAAAAGGCCTGGACGGTCGCCCCGAAGCTGCCAATCTGGTGAGCATTTATGCTGCTCTTTCAGATCAAACCACGGCTGATGTTTTAAATGAGTATGGCGGGCAACAGTTTTCAGTCTTTAAACCAGCTTTAGTTGATCTGGCCGTTGAAAAGCTGGGACCAATGGGCGCTGAAATGAAGCGTTTGATGGATGACAAAACCTATATTGACGGGGTTTTAGCCAAAGGGGGAGAACAGGCACGTGCCATTGCTGAACCCATTATGGACAATGTGAAGCGTATTGTAGGCTTTATCCGAGCAAAATAGTCCACTATATAGAATTTGCGCTTGTAAAAGCGTTTTGAATGATTAGTTTACAATAATTCTAAATTAAAAGGCCTAATGCCTTAATTGTATTTTATGACATCGGACATTGCTTAGAGCCTTGCCTGATTGTCAATTGGAGAACACCGCATGTTTATTCAAACCGAAGCCACGCCAAACCCGGCGACTTTGAAATTTTTACCTGGTGAAACTGTATTAACAGGTGCGCCGCGCGATTTCCGCAAAGCAGATGATTATTCAACATCTCCCCTTGCCAGTCGTCTTTTCGATGTCAACGGCGTTGAAGGGGTATTTCTTGGGGCTGATTTTATTACCGTAACCAAAGATGGCACCGACTGGCAACAGTTAAAACCCGCAGTCCTTGGCGCGATTATGGAACATTATATGTCTGGTTCACCTGTCATTGAAGGTGCTGATGTGGGCAATATTGATGGTGACTTTGATGAAGCTGACAGTGAAATCGTTTCAACCATTAAAGAGTTGCTCGACACACGCGTGCGCCCAGCGGTTGCTCAAGATGGCGGCGACATCACATTTCATGGCTATAAAGCCGGTGTTGTTATGCTGGAAATGAAAGGGGCATGTTCTGGTTGTCCAAGTTCTACAGCGACACTGAAACATGGTATTGAAAACCTGTTGAAGCATTTTGTGCCTGAAATTACTGAAGTGCGGGCTGTTTAAGCAAAATGACAAATAAAATTCTCAGCGATGCTGATCTCGACCAGATTTTCCGTCAGGCCCGCTCCTTTAATGGCTGGCAGGGTAAACAGGTTAGTGATGTGCAATTGGCCAGTATTATTGACCTGATGAAAATGGGACCAACCAGTGCCAATTGTCAGCCGGTGCGGATTTTGTTTTTAAAGTCTAATGAAGCAAAACAACGGCTTAAACCGCACCTTATTCCTGATAATGTTGAAAAAACCATGTCGGCACCTGTTGTCGCCGTTATTGGCCATGATCTTGAGTTTTATGAAAACCTGCCAAAACTTTTCCCTCATACCGATGCCAAAAGCTGGTTTATTGGCAATGATGAATTAATCCAAACCACAGCCTTTAGAAACGGCACTTTGCAGGCAGCCTATATGATGATTGCCGCGCGCTCTATCGGGCTTGATTGCGGGCCAATGTCAGGATTTGACAATGCTGGGGTTGATGAGGAATTTTTTGCAGGCACTGCGACAAAATCTAACTTTATTTGCGGCATTGGTTACGGTGATCAAAAATCACTTTTTGCGCGCAGCCCACGCCCTGATTTTGAAGACCTCGCTCAAATCCTTTAACCGACTTTGAAGGCTATTGGTGATGCTTATCCTTGCCGTTGATACCACCCATAAGGCCTGTTCGGCCGCCATTTATGATACCGAACAAGCCGATAAACAAGGCGGTGTTTGTGGATATCAGTATGATGAAATGCCAAAGGGACACGCTGAAAAACTGCCTGAAATGATCCATCAGACACTGGCGGCAAGCGGTGTTTCATTTAATCAGATCGGAAAAATTGTTGCCACAACGGGTCCGGGGTCCTTTTCCGGGGTTCGTATTGGCCTTTCCGCGGCCAAGGGATTTGCTCTTTCGCTCGATCTGCCTTTGGTTGGTATTGGCTCGCTTGAGGCAGTGGCCGCAGGCGTAGAAGTCTTTTTGACAAGTCGTGTTCTGGCGGCATTTGATGCGCGGCGAAATGAGATCTATGTGCAGTTGTTTGAAAACGGCCAATCTGTCACCCAGCCTGATATTTTAACACCGCAAGAAGCCGCGCTTTTAGCTGGTGACCAAACCACTATTATCGTTGGTAGTGCCTGTGATATTTTGATGCCACTTAATACCAATCTGATCAAAACCACCGCAAATGACCTGCCCGATGCGCGCGTTGCGGCACGCCTTGGGGCAAAGCGTAAAACCGATGGCCCTGTCCATCCGATTTATCTGCGCCGCGCCGATGCCAAAGCACAAAAGCCTTTATTGCAGGTTCGGCCAAGTGCGGTGACACTCATTGATGCCACCAGCGCCCATTGTGAAATTTTAGCTGAAATTCACCGTCAGGGGTTTGTTGATCATTGGTCAGGCCAAAGCATTGCTGCCAGTTTACAAACGCCAACAACCAAAGGGCTGATTGCGGTTGATGAAAGCCAAAACCCGCTTGGCTTTATCCTTGTGCGTGATGGTGCCCATGAGCGCGAAATTTTGACCATTGCCGTGCAAAACCATGCGCGACGGCGCAAAATTGCCAGCACTTTGTTAAAGCAGATTATTACTGATGCCACTCAAGAAAAAATTGAAAACATATTTCTTGAGGTTAATACTGAAAATTTTAGTGCGCGCGCACTTTATGATGGTTTTGGTTTTGAAGTTTGCGGCACCCGCAAAAATTATTACACCAGTAAGGACGGGCAAAAGCAAGATGCCTGGGTGATGAGTAAAACAATATAATTTGCGCAATGGCTTTTGAAACCGTATAAGTCTTATTTAGAGGGGAAACGATGAACGCAATTGAAAAAGCTTGTTTAGACAAAGGCATGCGCATGACGGGCCAGCGGCGCACCATTGCGCTGACGATTGCAGAATCTGTTGATCACCCTGATGTGGAAGAACTGCACAGACGCGCGGTTAAGCACGATGCAAATATTTCAATCGCCACGGTTTATCGTACTGTAAAATTATTTGAAGATGCCGGCATTTTAGAGCGCCATGATTTTCGTGAAGGACGAGCACGCTATGAGCAAGTTACCGAAGACCATCACGACCATTTGATTGACATGAACACCGGTGATGTGATTGAATTTCGCAATGAAGAAATTGAGCAGTTGCAACGCAAAGTGGCTGAAAAGCTTGGCTATAAACTTGTCGATCATCGACTGGAGTTGTACGCGGTAAAAATGAAACCACATGGCGCGAGTTAAAGGCATATATAAAGGCGCTAAAGTTGCGCTCAGCATACCGGTTGTTATGGCTGCGCAGTCTGTTCTGATGCGCACCTCTCCAACTCGGGCCAAACATTTTGCTCATCGCTATTCTAGCTGGCTTAATAAAACCATGACCGCACGGGTCCATATTAACGGCACACCGGTGAAAAACGAACCGTGCTTAATGGTGGCCAATCATGCCTCGTGGCAAGACATTTTTCTGATTGGTGGCAGTGTGCCTGTTTCTTTTGTTGCGAAAAGTGATGTTAAAAGCTGGCCGGTTATTGGCACATTGGCGCGCATGGCAGGAACGGTGTTTGTTGATCGCACGCGGCGGCAATCATCGGGCAATACAAAAAACGAAATGCAGCAACGCTTAGAAAATGGTGAAACACTGGTTTTGTTCCCCGAAGGAACCACCAGTGATGGCAGTCAGATTTTACCGTTTAAAAGCGCTCTGTTTGGGGCCAGCCAATTAGAAGTTGATGGCAAACCAATTAAAGTTCAACCCGTTACAGTAGCTTATAAACGGGTTTGGAATCTACCGATGGCGCGCGCTGTTCGCAATGGCTTTGCCTGGGCGGGTGATGTGCCACTGGGTACCCACTTGTGGAACAATCTTAAAAGCGGACCGATTGATGTTTCAATCACCTTTCATGAACCGATGACAGTAAATGACGTTGGCGGGCGAAAAGTGCTGGCAAAACTATCCGAAGAAATCATTCGCGAGGGGTTGGCACAAGAGCTGGCAAATTGCAGATTAAATTAGTTTGTTTGCCTTTTGTGAAAAACAGACTAAAAAGCGCCGACACTAAATTTACTGGAAGTAACAGATGAGCACTACTGCTGATAAAAAAGTTTTTATCAAAACTTATGGCTGCCAAATGAATGTCTATGACAGCGAACGCATGAACGATGTTCTTGTGCCGCTTGGCTATGGGGAAACAGAGCACCCTGAAGATGCTGATCTGATTATTCTCAACACCTGCCACATTCGCGAAAAAGCGGCTGAAAAAGTATATTCAGATATTGGACGCTTGAAAAAATTAAAAGATGCACGTCATAGCACTGGACAGGATTCTTTGATTGCCGTAGCTGGCTGTGTTGCCCAGGCAGAAGGCCAGGAGATTATTCGCCGCGCCCCAACGGTTGATATGGTGTTTGGACCACAAACCTATCACCGCTTACCCAATATGCTTGAGAAAATTAAAGCAGGCGGCAAATCCATTGTAGAGACAGAGTTCCCCGCTGAAGATAAATTCGATGGATTAACCTCCACATCAGGGCACAAACGTCTTTCGCACGGGGTTGCCGCTTTTGTGACGGTACAAGAAGGCTGTGATAAATTTTGCGCCTTTTGTGTGGTACCGTTTACCCGTGGGGCAGAATTTTCACGGCCCGTTAGTCAAATTGAAGAAGAAGTGCATCAACTGGTTGAAGCCGGGGTGCGCGAATTCACTTTATTGGGCCAGAATGTTAATGCCTATCATGGGACAGATTCAGACGGCACTTTGCTGTCGCTGGGAGCTTTGCTTGATCGGCTGTCAAGAATTGACGGGGTGGATCGGTTGCGTTTTACCACCAGCCATCCGCGCGATATGAACGATGAGCTGATTGATACGATGGCGCACAATGATGTTGTCATGCCGTATTTGCATTTGCCTGTGCAGGCCGGGTCTGACAGCGTTCTCAAAGCCATGAACCGCCAACACACCGCACAAGAATATATCGATTTGATTGCTAAAATCAGAAAAGCCATTCCACATCTGGCTTTGTCTGGTGACTTTATTGTCGGTTTTCCGGGGGAAACCGAACAAGACTTTGAAGACACCATGACTCTAGTGCGTGAAGTTACTTACGCACAGGCCTATTCATTTAAATATTCCGTTCGCCCTGGCACCAAAGCAGGTGATTTAGAAAATCAGGTGCCTGAGGAAATCAAATCGGTACGGCTGACAAAACTGCAAGAATTGCTGATGGAACAGCAATTGGCCTTTAACGAACAAAGCCTTGAGCAAGAATTCAATTTGTTGCTAGAACGTCAAGGACGCCATGAAGGACAGCTCATTGGTCGCTCTCCATACCTTCAAGCTGTGCATATCGAGGCAAAAGGCCATAAAATTGGCGATATTGTCCGCGTACATGTCGATAAAGTTGGCCCTCGCAGCCTTTCTGCCCATATAATAGAAGACACAGCACAGTTAAACTAATTTTAGGAGATGACCCACTTGCCACCGGCAACATCAATGGATTATTCAAGCGCTGCTCAAAAAGCGCGCCGCCTCAATGAAAATGGACACGCACCAGATCACTTACAAAGTGTGACCCGCTCATTTGATGATAACCGCATGTTACCAGCTTTGTTTGGCCAGCATGATGAATTCCTCTCCTTAATAGAAACAGAACTTGATATTACCATTACCCCGCGTGGCAACAAAATTGCCATCCGAGGTGATGTCATTGCATGCAAACGCGCAGGCCGTGTGTTTGATGAACTTGTCAACCGTATCAATAATAATCTTGATATTGATGTCGGTGATGTAAAAGGTGCTATTCGTATGTCTGATGACAACGCTCCTGAACAATTTAACGCTGGTGCTATTCGATTAAAAACCCCGCGTAAATTAATTTCACCGCGCTCGCCTGGGCAACAAATCTATCTTGATGCCATAGCAAAGCATGAAATGATTTTCGGCATTGGCCCGGCTGGAACTGGCAAATCCTATCTGGCTGTTGCCTGCGCTGTAGCAGCGCTGCATGAAGGTCATGTGGAGCGCATTATTTTTTCACGCCCTGCGGTTGAGGCCGGTGAAAACCTTGGCTTTTTACCTGGCGATTTAAAAGAGAAAGTCGATCCTTATTTGCGCCCGCTCTATGATGCGCTTTATGATGTTATGGCGGCAGAAAAGGTTGAAAAATTTATTGAAGATGGCACTATTGAAATTGCTCCATTGGCATTTATGCGCGGGCGCACGCTTTCATCGGCCTTTATTATTTTAGATGAGGCGCAAAACACCACTGTCCAGCAAATGAAAATGTTTCTGACCCGTTTGGGCGAGGGCAGTAAAATGTTAATCAATGGCGATACCTCACAAATTGACCTTCCTGCCGGCACCCCTTCTGGTCTTGCCCATGCGGTGCATCTGCTTGATGGGGTTAGAGGTATTAGCAATGTCACCCTCACCCACAAAGACATCGTCCGCCATAAACTCGTAACTCGAATTGTTCAGGCCTATGATAGTGAACACAAACGATAGTTCCAGCGCAGCCTATTTGCCTGCAACCATAGATTTATGCATTGATGATGAAAGCTGGAAGGGTGTAAGCGACCTTGAGAACAAGATAGATATGGCCGTGAAAGCAGCATTATTACACCTTGATATAGGCAATGAACCTTTTGGTTTAACTATTGTTCTGGACAATAACCAACGCGTTGAAAGCCTGAATTCAGCGTGGCGCGACAAGCATAAACCTACCAATATTTTGTCTTTTCCAGCGCCGGAAAACTCTAAAACAGATACAGGCCAAACCTATCTTGGCGATCTAATTTTAGCATATGATGTAATTTGTCATGAAGCAAAAGAGCAAAGAAAGCCTTTAGCAACACATTTGTGCCATCTTATCATTCATGGTGTTTTACACTTATTGGGTTTTGACCATCAAAATGATGACGAGGCCAGAAAAATGGAACAATTGGAGATTAAAGCGATGGCATCTCTTGGCTTGTCTGACCCCTATCAGACAAATGACCAATAAGCGCCAGACGATATTGAGATAATGAGCGAACAAAGCGACCATCAGGCCGAAGCAGCAAATAACGCAAATGCCGACAAGCAAAGCATTTTTGGCAAATTACGCAGTCTATTTTTTAGAGAAAATGGCAATCTGCGACAAAGCCTTGAAGAAGTTATTGACCAACATGACAGCGATGACAATGAAGCATTGATACGCCCGGAGGCGCGTTCGATGATGCTGAACCTCTTGCGTTTTCCCGATGTTCGGGTGGATGACATTATGGTGCCGCGGGCTGATATTATTGCTATTGAAGATGATGCCAGTATTGGCGAATTAACCGATATGTTTACGCAAGCAGGCCATTCGCGTATTCCGGTATTTCGCGGGACACTTGATGACCCTCGCGGTATGATCCACATAAAAGACCTTATGGCGTGGATGAGCTTTGGGAACAAA
>JALWJW010000150.1 GCA_026996935.1 Hyphomicrobiales bacterium | reverse complement strand
GTTCCTGCTTGGCTTCCAGCAGGGCTTTTTGGCGAATGTTTTCCGCTTCAATCTTGGCTTGTTTTAATATTTCCTGTGCATCTGGTTCTGTTGGCGTGGCGGCTGCAATATTTGCCTGTGCCTGCATTTGTGCCGGGTTTTGATCTGTTGGAGCGTTGGCTCGAATAATAGCACCGTGATACATGGTGATAACCTCTTTTGTCCGTTTGGTGGATGGCGGTTAGGCTGCTTGTTGAAGCTGGCCTGTTTCCATAAACAGGTTTGAAACTGTGGTGACAGTTTTAGCAGCGATTGCCGGATCAATAGTTTCTGTCAGTTCTGACAGGGCAGAAAAAGAAGAGGGCAGCAACATGCGTACGCGTCCACCAATGCTGGGCTCCAGGCTCCAACTCCATCCAACAATTGTTCTATATCCGGCTTTTTTGACAACTTCTTGCAAATGATCAGGTTCAAAGTTCAATGTGCTGAAGGGCGGGTAATCGATTTTTGCTTGCATCGCAGTTTGAATTGTCTGCAATTCAAAATTATGAATATAGAGTTCAAGGTCTTGTGGGGTGATAAGTTTGCGTAAAGCATTACCCATAAGCGCAAGGCCGCACGTATTGGCAAATTTATCGACATCATCGGCAATGATCTGGCAAATGTTAGTAATGTCCCGGGTTAGTTGGTCAGGTTGCAAGGGGGCCAGTTTGTTGATGCGGGCAATGTTTTCGACAATGGTTTGATTGATACGAGGGTTTTCAAGCATTTCCTCGCGTAAGTCTTGATCGGGGATGGAAAACTCCCAAGCCAATAACCAGTCCTGGTGAACGCTTTTTGGTGGAAACAAAGCGGTTTGATTAAGCATTTTTTCCTCCATTTTCCGTTGGTACTGTGTTGTTTAGATGGCCGTCATTTTCGCCAAACTTTACTGCTGGCTGGGGAAGGGCAGGTGATGCTGGCCGGGCAATGCGGGCCTTGTTGATGTAGGTGCGCAAGGCGTAAAAGAGAACGCCGCAGATGAAAATGAAAAAGAAGGTGGACATAAACCCAGAAGAGCTTGCGTTTACAAAGCGCATTTTCTTTTGGTCTGATCCGCGCGCCAGGAACAGGGCGACAGTTACATCTTCATACATCAATCCATCGACACTGCGGGTAATAAGGTTTTTGATTACCGGTACTTCTTTTTTTATGTCAGCGCCCAGTGTGTGATAAATAAAAACTGAGGCGCGGGCTGTTTCTACTTTTTTTTCAAATGGGGTTTTTTGTGGCACCGTGATATGAACGCGGGCAGAAACAACACCATTAATTTGGGAGATGCTTTCAGAAAGTTCCTGATTTAGGGCATACATAAATCGGGCGCGCTCTTCAAATGGGGTTGAGACCATTTTGTCAGCTTTGAAAACTTCACCCAGAGACTGATAGGATTTGCGTGGGAAGCCTTGTGATGACAAAATCGTAATTGCTTTGCTGAAATCAGACCGTTCAACCTCTAGCGAGAAAGTACCCTTTTCTCCTTTAACACGGTCTGCCTCAATGCCGTTGGTGTTCAACAGGGCCACCATTTCATTAATTTGGCGCTCATCAAGCTGACTGTAAAGTTCAGATTTACATGCGCTCAGCATTAAACCAAAAACGGTTATTGTAAAAATTCGTATCACCGCTTTGGGATTGATTTTTGTGGAAAAGCGATGAATCCAGTTTTGAAAAATACGCATCTATCTGGTTCTCTGATTTGTGGTGAAAATTTAAAACTTTGGTGTGCGGCAGTGTTAACTTTGCCGGGCAAGCATCCTTACCGAGTTTGAAACGCCAGATGCAACCTGGGTGACCATGGCTGAAAATGTTGCGTGCTGAAATGTCTTTTGCAGCATGGTGTAAGAATCCTGAATAGTATCGGTTTTCTCTAAAACGGGCTGTGTGTGACCGGTGTTGTCAAACTTTGGGGCCAATGAGTCTATCTGCTCGGCAACAATTTCATTGTCTAATTGCATGGGGGTGCGTGTATCGTTGATTTTGAATTCTTTTAAGCCTGTGTGAACGACACGTGATAAGTTTTCAAATGACTGACTTGTTAGTGGATTGCTAAATTGGCCAGGGGTCATATCGGTCGCTCGGATCGTCAATACATCAGGTCCACTTGACCAGGATGTGCTCAGGCTTGAACTGTCAGACAGGTTTGAGGCTGTTGACTGATTCATTGATGAAGGATTTATGGCGACGGCTGAAATCGGATCAATCATTTTGTTTCCTTGAGCTTATCGTGTTTGGTGAACTTTGATGTATTGGCGTTTGAGGTTTCAGGATTCTTCTTTATCCATTTCTTTTTTCATATCCATGATCATTGATGAAAGGAACGTTGTTCCGATCGAGCTTACGGCCTCATCAATGATGGCTTTGAAGACTTTTTCATCGTCTGCGTTATTTTGAGTTGCATCATTGCCTACCATAAAGCCACCTTCGCCAGCCTGAGGTGCTCCACCTGTTCCTGTTAATTCATTCATTTTATTTCTCCTTGAATAATCGATTGTTTTTAAAGTTAAATTTCACCGATTATGATTATAGGTACCTTCAAATTTAAGCATATCCGTGCGGAGTACGTAGTTCTAAGGGTATGTGGGTACGTAGTCATTACGCTGCCTTATCTGAGGTTTGGCTGTTTTGTGCCGGTTTTTTGTTTGTCTGATTATCTTCGTGCCAGGTGTCGGTGACCGCGATTGTTCCAATCGGGCGCAGATGAAACTCGCTTGCAATTTCTTGAAAGGCAATGACATCAAGATCGCAATTATGGCCTTTTATGAAGTCTTTAAGTGCGGCTCTTATGTCTGATGATGTGACGATAACCGGTGGTGTGACTTTCAAATCTTCGGCATGGTTGATGCGGCCAACTTGCGATAAAAGGCTTTGGGATGTTTCTGCGTCAAGGGCCAGATAAGGACCATTATTTGAGGTTGATAAAGCGCGTCTTAATTTAGTTTCCATGTCGGGTTCAACAATATAACTGGCGATGAAGTTTGTTTCGTCGGCAAAATGCATGCAGATTTGCCGGCGTAGAGCATGTCGGGCAGTTTCAATCATTACTTCGGTGCCACCTTGCTTTAAGGTGGACTGAAGCAGCCCTTCAAATAAAACACGGCGGGCATAAATCGGAACGTTTTCCGCAACCAGGCAGCGGATTACCTCAAGGAGTTGAGTCGCATTGAGTGAGGAAGAAACCTGACCGGCAAGTTCTGGCTGTTCTTGCTGTAATAGTTGCAAAATGTGCTGAACCTGCTGAAAGCCAATAATCTGTTTGGCGTTTGCGGCAAGATAATATGTGGTGACATCAATGATTGTGGTGGTCAGGTCAAGGACTTGAACATCGGCTTCGTGAAGTTTTTCAATTTCACTTTCCTCAACCCACCAGGCAGAGCGGATTGGCCATTCTTTTTCAAGCGGGTTTGCATTTACTTTAATCAGATCAAGCACTTCTTTTTCACATACTGCAATGACGTGATCGGGGATCATGCTGGTTGAGAAAACCGGCACACCCTCCACTACAACTTCAAACTGCCACGGTTCCAGGTGTGATTTTTCGATATAGCCAAATTCGGGCAGAAACTGACCCATTTTGTGCTCTAGCATTGACAGGGCATTTGCACGTCGCAGGGCAAATTTTTCCTGATCAATTTTGAGGAATAAGCTTTCCCCGGTATCGATGTGTACAATGTCGGTTGGCTTTACCGATGTGTTCAGATTGGCCGGTTGCGACGGTGTCGCCGCATTGTTTTGATTGGCCAGTCCCTCGCCACCAACAATTATGGCGCCATCATCGGTAACTGCTTGCAGGCTTTCAAGCTCTTTATTGTGTTCTTTCCTGCTTATTAAATACCCCGCACCTCCAAGAATGGTGCCGGCAATCAAGAAAAAGACAAGAGGGAAACCGGGGACAAAGCCGATAATGGCAAGGATAATACCGGCAATAATTAAAGCGCGGCTTGAGTTGGCAAGCTGACTGACGATATCAGTGCCCAGATCGCTTTGTTCTTCTGTTGTAACGCGTGTCACAACAGCACCGGCACAAATTGCCAGGAGCAAAGCAGGGATTTGACTGATCAGACCATCGCCGATGGTCAGACGGGAATAAAGACTGGCGGCATCGCCAGCCGTCATGCCCTCGGACATTGTGCCAATGCCAAACCCGCCGGCAAGATTAACGAGGATGATAATGATGCCAGCGATGGAATCGCCTTTAACAAATTTCATTGCGCCATCCATGGCGCCAAAGAACTGGTTTTCTTTTTGTAGGGATTGGCGTTTTTGGGCCGCTTGCGCCTGATCTATATCGCCGTTGCGTAATTCGGCATCAATAGCCATTTGACGGCCTGGCATTGCATCAAGGGTAAAACGGGCAGCAACTTCGGCGACACGTTCAGAGCCTTTGGTGATTACGATGAATTGTACCGTGGTGATAATTAAAAATATCACCATGCCAACTACAACACTGCCCTGGGTTACAAAAACCCCGAAAGTGCGCACAATGTCACCCGCATCGGCCTGAGAAAGAATTAGCCGGGTGGTTGAAATTGAAATCGCCAAACGAAAGGTGGTAGCCAAAAGAATGACCGATGGAAAAACGGAAAAGTCATCGGGACGTTTTAGGTAAACAGAAACCATCAAAATCAAGATGGTTAGTGACATGTTTAGAACGATAAGCGCGTCCATAAGGGCGGTTGGTAGCGGAATAATCATCACGGTAATGATGATCATTAATAACATGACCAATGCCAAATCCTGACGGGAGGCAATTTTTGTTAAAAGCTTTTTGACTTGTTCCATTATTGTTTTGCCTTCAGTTTGAGTTGACAAAACATGCGAAAGTGCTGGCGGGCTTTTTGTAGTTTGTTGGCACCTAAAAAGCATAAGCTGGTATAAAGA
>JALWJW010000149.1 GCA_026996935.1 Hyphomicrobiales bacterium | reverse complement strand
GTAAGCGAAAAGGCAGCGACATTGTTGTGCCGCTTGCCCCGTTTTTCAAACGTCGCAATATCAAATTCCATCAGGGCGCTGCAACAGGTGTTGAAGATGGTGGCCGCACTGTAATCACTGAAAATGGTAAAGTGGAAAATGATGGCCTGGTCATTGCCTGCGGTGGTCGTTTCATCAAAAAACTACCCGGCATTGAACATGCCATTACGCCCTGCGAAGGAGTGAAATCTGCTGAAGCCATTCGTGATCGTTTGAAAGATTTGAAACCAGGCAGTACCGTGGCGATTGGTTTTGCTGGCAACCCGAAAGAACCCTCGGCCATGCGCGGCGGCCCGATGTTTGAATTTTTATTTGGCATTGATAAACAATTACGTGCTGAAGGGCGACGTGATGATATAACCGTGGCATTTTTCTGCCCGGCTCCAAAACCGGGCATTCGCTTGGGCGAAAAAGCCGTGGATGCGTTGCTTGGTCGGATGAAAAAGCAGAACATCGAAATTCACATCGGCCATAAGATGAAAAAATTTGAAGCTGATAAAGTGATAACAGAAGGTGGCGAATTTCGCGCGGATCTCATTTTGTTTATGCCGGGCATGACGGGCAATAAATGGTTCACCAATACAGATCTGCCACTATCAGAAGGTGGCATGATTAAAGCCAATGAGTTGTGTCAGGTTGAAGGCTTGCAGCATGTTTATGTGGCGGGTGATTCCGGCTCATATCCCGGCCCTGGTTGGATGCCAAAGCAAGCCCACATGGCCGAACTTCAAGCCCGCTCTGGGGCGCAAAATTTGTTTGATGAACTATCAGGCGGTACGGCTAAGGAAAAATTCAAAACTGAACTCATTTGTATTGTTGATAGCGGTAATAAAGGGTCACTGGTTTTTCGCTCGCCCAAGCGTTCTATCATGTTGCCAAATTTACGTGTTTTACATTGGGCAAAACGTATTTTTGAAGGCATGCACATGCGCCAATATCGTTAAGATATTGATGCTTTTAAGGCACAATAAGAACGAATTTGAAAAAGCTGCCAGCGTTAATCTGGCAGCTTTTTTGTTATTTACATTCGACGAATGAAATCGTCCACTGAGCCAAGCAGGTCATCTGCCGCGCGCCCGTTTGATGAGCCGCCACCAAGAAAATCATCTAAAGTATCGCGTGAGCGTGTGATCACTTCCTCATTATAGCCGCGCCCGATTGTTTCATCATTACCGAGCACATCATTGAGCAAATCATCAAGCCCGCCACCCTGAGAAGAAGGTGCTGAAGAGCGCTGTGAAGATCGGCCACTACTGGAGCCACCACCAAGCACCTGGCCGAGAATATCACCTAAACCGCCACCGCCCAAAGCGCCACCCAAGGCACCGCCTAAACCACCGCCACGGCTAGAAGAACCGCCGCCAAGCACTTGGCCTAAAATGTCACCCAATACACCGCCGCCTTGACTGGCTGGTGCCGCGCGCCGCGTGGTTGCCCCGCCACCAAACATTTTTTTGGTCAAAGAGCCAATGACCATTGAAGCAACAACAGGCATAAGCTTTTTCATGATTGAGTCACCAATTCCAACTGAACCGGCTGCGCGCATTGCCACTTCTCGGCTGACTTCCTTAGAGCCAAAGACATGGCCCAAAATCGCATTGCCATCACTGGCAACATTGCCAAATTTCAAGCTGTCAGGATTATCTAAATATTGATCGTGGTCACCTTTTTGCAACGCCTGAATGAGCGATGCAACATTATCGGGAGATTGCGCCATATTGCGCCGCACGCCTGCCGCAATAACGGGTGCAAGCTGCTCAATGGCGGCGGCTGTTTGTTGTTCGCTAAGGCCAAATTGCTCGCCTATAGCACCAAGAGATTGACCGCTTTGTGCTTGTTTTAAAAGGTCTAATAGTTCCATTTAAGGTGCCCCCAAATTATCTGGTGAATTTAAGCATGTATTTGATTTAACCACGAATAAGATCGCCAATCAAATCATTCAATGATGGCGTTTTTTTGCGCCGCCGTCGCCGCCGTGATGTTGTGCTTTTGCGCCGTCGCGATGAACGCCTTTTACGGGTTTTTCTGCGCCCGTACGTGCGCCGGCGGTAGCGCCGCCTTGGCCGTCTGCGCGTTAGGCTTTGCATCAGGCCTTTCAGCAGCGCGGCAATAATCATCCCCCAAAATCCGGAAGGTTGTTCATCATCTTCTGATCCATCGCTCAAGAAAAATGCCTGATTACGACTAGCCATGGCTGCGACACAAAAAGTAGCGGTAAAATTGGCCAGACGGGCCGTTGTGGCATTGTCATGCTCAAGGCGCAGATCACTGGCAATAGCCTTGCTTACGGATCCATACAGGTGATTGAGAATGTCCTGGCCATCTTCAATGGCAGCAATAGAGAATGACCAATCTGGTTTGGTGAGATAATTGACCTGTTCTTCATCATCAACAACCTCGATGAGATCTTGATAGTCCTCTGGGTCATTTTCAGCCCGCGTCGAAATTTTTTCCGCAATTGCTGGAACAAGTTTTTCTAAAGCCTGCTCGGCCTGACTTTGGCTGATGCCACAGGCTTTGCCAAGGCCTGCAATCAATTTGCCATCATTGGCTGCTTTGATCGTTTGTAAAATATTACTCATATAATTTTTCTCACCGGCAGTTCTTAAATCTGTTTGCCTTGATGCTCTAATTTGGAAATATACCAGTATATCGAAACAATAGAGATTATACCAAACACCACAGTGCCAAGGGAATAGCCAATGATAATCCCTTTAAATCCCCACATTTTTGTCGCCAAAATAACAAAGGGAATTGTACCAATTGTTGCTTTCCCCCAATTGAGCCACATCGAAACCATTGGCTGCCCCAAAGTATTAAACGCTGCTTGAGCCACAAATTGTCCACCAGCAAAAATCCAGGTAATGGCAATATAGGCGCAAAACAAAGTAATGAGGGTAACCGCATCTCCTTTGGCTTTAAACCACGTGGGAATAGAGTCTTTAAGTAAAAATAAAATCACTGAAACCATTGAAATGTAAACAATATTCAACATGAGTGAACTATGAATGGTTTGCCGTAAACGAAGGAAATTCTGCGCCCCGTAGTTTTGCCCGATAATAGGACCAACAGCACCAGAAAGAGCAAAAACAATACTAAAAGCAACAGGCACCAAACGATTAACGACCGCCATGCCTGCAACAGCTTCATCACCAAATTGAGATGAAGCCCATGTTAAATAACCAATTGCAAAAGGTGTTGCCAATTGCGTCATTGCTGCGGGAAGGGCGATGGCTGAAATGGGTTTAAGGTCGATAATCCATTGGCGAACAGTAACGGCTGCCGGGAATGTATGGACAATGTTAAGAGCATGAAAACCAAAGGCAAACGATACGATATTGGCACTGACGGTGGCCAGCGCCGCCCCTTGCATGGACAGATCAAAACCCAAAATCAAAATAGGGTCCAGTATCCCGTTTATTGCAGCAGCGGTGAGCGTTACATACATTGCCCGTTTCGGGTCACCAATGGCACGCAATATAAAGCTGATACATAAGGCTGCCCCTAAAAACGGCAGGCCAAAAGCAACGGTGCGCATATAGATTGCGGCATATGCCTGACTTAAACCTTTGGCGCCAAGAACAGCCAAAGTTTCATTGGCGTAAAACAAAATAAACATAGCCGTTAATAATGGAAATACCGTTGCAAGGATCAGTGTGCTGGTGGCATAGCGCCTGGCATTTGCGATTGCGCCCGCTCCAAGGTTTTTAGCAACCAGAGCGGTGCCGGCAATAGCAATGCCGATACTGATTGACATGCTGGCAAACGAAAACATACCCGCATACCCGATGGCAGCAGTGATTTCGGTTTTTCCCAGTAACGATAAAAAGTATAGATCGGCAAAATCAACTAAAAACATCGTCATTAAGCCGATGGCCCCCGTAAGGGTCATAATCAGAACATGACGATGAATTGACCCAGTCACAAAGGTTGCATCACAAGTGTCAATGGCGTGTTTTTTAACAGATTGAGATAATGAAGAAGCGCTTGTCACATCAAGGCTTTCATGCCGCAGTTCCACCGACGGTGATTTTATCGAGCCGCAATGTTGGTTGACCAACGCCAACAGGCACCCCCTGGCCTTGTTTGCCACACGTTCCGATACCCGGGTCAAGTTCCATGTCATTGCCGATCATTGAAATACGTTTCAAGGCATCTGCGCCATTGCCAATAATTGTTGCCCCCTTAACAGGCGCACCAATTTTTCCGTCTTCAATCATATAAGCTTCAGTGCAGGAAAACACAAATTGACCACTGGTAATATCAACCTGACCCCCACCAAATGAGACGGCATATATGCCATTTTTAACCGAGGAAATAATCTCTTCACGGTCGCGATCACCATTCAGCATATAAGTATTGGTCATGCGCGGCATGGGCGCGTGGGCATATGATTGCCGCCGTCCATTGCCAGTGGGTTCTTGGCCCATAAGGCGCGCGTTTAAGCGGTCCTGCATAAAGCCAACCAAAATACCATCTTCAATCAATGTCGTTGATGAGGTTGGTGTACCTTCATCATCAAAGCTTAAACTGCCACGGCGATGCTCAAGCGTACCATCATCGACTACCGTGACCCCCTTAGAGGCAATGCGCTCGCCCATAAGTCCGGCAAATGCGCTGGTGCCTTTGCGGTTAAAATCACCTTCAAGGCCGTGGCCAATAGCTTCATGCAGCAAAATGCCCGGCCAACCTGCACCTAAAACCACATCCATTTCACCCGCAGGCGCGGGGATGGATTCCAAAGCAATCTCTGCCTGGCGCAAAGCTTCACGCACGGCAAATTGCCATTTGTCAGGCGAGATTAATTCTTCATAAGTACCCCGGCCACCAAAGCCATAAGAACCACTTTCTTGACGATCACCTTTGCCC
>JALWJW010000148.1 GCA_026996935.1 Hyphomicrobiales bacterium | reverse complement strand
CAACGATATTACTCAGCCTGAATTAAACTCACCAGGTGGTGCGCTGGAAAAGACAGATGAGCCATTGCCTGTTGTTGAGTCGGGCAAACAACAAACTGTTGCACCTGACGTTAATCCAACGCAGCAATATGATTTACAAGCTGTAATTAGTCAGCAAAACGATGCAGATATTACTACAACGCAAGCTTTGCAAACGCCTGAAACACCTGAAAAAGCCGCCGAAAAAACCGGTGAACAAACTGCTGAGTACATTGCTGAAAAAGCCAGTGAGCAAACTGTTGAACAATTTGCTGAACAGTATGTGGAGCAGGCAGCCGAAATGGTCGTCGATCAGATTTCAGCGAAACCAGATGATGCTGAACCAGCACCGCTTGAACCAGAAACTATACCAACACCAGAGTTGGAAATAGCAGCGGATGAAGCTGTGTCCACAATTGAGGTTGAGCAAGCTCAATCCACACCCCAAGGTGAAGCCGTAGCGGTAAATGATGTCGCTTCAACACAAGATGTATCAATCACACAAGGCGTGCCAGCTCCACATGATGAAACAACCAGCCAGGGTACACCAGCAGATATGCCTGCAAATGGCGTGGACCCATTACTCGAAGCCATGCGTCTGATGCAGGAAGTCGGGGTAGGGGTTCCCTATGAACAAGCCAATCCGGCAGGTTCATTTGTTGATGCCAATGCGCCAATCTCACGCCGGGACGAACAGGCAGAACCATTATCTGATGGCGCTGACACATCTGATGAACCCCTGGCCAAGACCGAACAGCCTCATAATAACAAGCCTGAAGTGGCAGGCCCAAAAACGGCCAAAGATGAAAATAAGAACACCTCAGCACCTGACAGTGTTATTGATGCTGAAAATGGCCAAACATCACAAGCTGTAAAAGCTGTTGAATTTGAGCCAGAATATGAGCTTGAACTGGAACCTGATGAAAAAAGTGGTGAAACAGCGCGTGCGTTGCTTGATATGATGTCCACATCAGGTGGTGGTGCTCAACCCCAAGAACGGGCACTGGTTGCCGACACTTTATTGCAATTGGTGCCGCGTATGCCAGAACGTGACTTGATCGCCCTGTCTGAGCGCGTGGGGTTAATGGAAGATCCGCCTGGATTGTTGGTTAAAAAATTGATCAATAACCGGTCGGCAAAAGTGGCTCAACCATTGCTTGAGGGTGGACAACTGATTAGCGATCAGGATTTGCTGAAGTTGATTTCACGGTGTGATGTTGATCGCTTGACCATGGTGGCAAAACGCCGGGAAATTTCACCAGGTGTTTGTGATGCATTGATAACACGCGGCGAAGCCTCGGTTTATTTGACCCTGGTGCGAAATCCGGGTGCAAACCTTTCCCACGATGCATTTATTACTTTATGTGATGTGGCAAAACATCAACAATCATTGCAGGCCCCTCTTGCCACTCGCGGAGATACACCCCCGCCAATTGCTTTTGAATTATTCTGGTCTTTGCCGGTTGAGCTTCGCCGTTATGTCTTGTCTCGTTTCCTGACAGATTCGGCGACATTGGATAAAATTTTAAAAATTGCTCAGTCAGTGAACGGTGATGAAGGTGTTGAAGCCAGTGGCAATCAACATTTTCCCCCACGCCGTAAAGTGGATGAATTGGTAGAACAGATCATTGAAGGGCGCATTGATGATGCGGTTAAGTCAATGGCCGCCTTGGCCGAGATTCACCCCGACAATGCGCGCCGTATTGTTTCTGACCCCGATGGTGAACCATTGACTGTTGCATTGAAAATGCTTGGTATTTCGAGAGCCAAATTCAGTAAATCCATAAAACTCTTAAGCACCACGCCAGCCGCACCATTGTCTTCAGAACGCGATTTACAGGAATTACAAGCCATGTTCGATGGCCTGTCGTTTAATAAAGCGCGCACATTGATGAAATATTGGGATTGGGCTACCGAAAAATCAGGCCCTTATGCTCGCCGAGCAATGTAATTTTAATGCTAAGTTGTTTGAATGATACACGAAAGCATTGTGAAGTTTGACACCTATAGTGTATTAATGAAATGAAATACACTATAAGAGGTTAAGGTGTTTAATGGCCAAGCAGAAAAATTTGCAAAAACTAACCGCCCAAATTATAGCGGCTTATGTGCAAAATCATCAGGTTTCTCCCGCCCAACTGCCAGAACTTATCAAGCAGGTTCATCAAACCTTTGCTGGCTTGCAGGATCAAGAAACTGTTACCTTAAATGCCAATCATCCTCCTGCCGTTTCTATTCAGGACTCAGTTTCAGATAATTATATGACTTGCCTGGAAGATGGTTTGAAATTTCGTTCGTTGAAACGTCACCTTAAAGCCAGTCATGGTTTAACGCCTGAACAATATCGTGAAAAATGGCAATTGCCGGCCAGCTACCCAATGGTTGCGCCAAATTATTCTTTAACCCGCTCTCGCTTGGCGCGAAAAAGCGGCCTTGGCCGACCTGAAGATGATGCGACCTGATTGGTTGGCTGCGACCTTTTATACACCCTGAAAAATGCGCCAAAGTTAAAGTCTTTTAGATTTGGACTCTTGCAACTTTCTCAAGCACGATTCATAACTGTATAAGGTAACGAATCAGCTTTACGAATAGAGGGGTCTAAGAGCAAAATGGGGAACGAGAATTTTCATGAAACTTTCCGTGCCCAACTTGTCTTGCCCGAGCAGCGCCACTTTTTCGATTTATGGAGAAAAAAGGCTGGCGAGCGACCAATGCCTGATCGCAACGATATTTCGCCGACAGATTTCCCCCGCCACTTACCTTATGTAAGCATAATCGAAATAAAATTCGAACCGTTAAATTTTCAATATCGTTTGGCCGGCACTTTGCTTCGTGAAGTTTTTAATCGTGAAGTCACCAAAAGCAATTTATCTGATTTCAGTGAAGAGCAAAACCGTGATTACTGGCTTTCAGCTTGCGAACGCATTGCCCATACAGGGCGACCAGCACAAGGGATATTGCGCGGACCAGAGCAATCACGCGATCATCTGGTTCAATTTTGGATGCGATTACCTTTGGCGATTGATGGTATCGGTCCCAAACTGATTTTAGGTTTGGATAAATGCATTCCTGTCTCGGCGGCAAGTGATGCCCAAAACCTATGGGATGGTACGCTGCAATCGCGCGCCTGAATTCCTTTTTGATATACACCTCCAAGTTTGTTTTTAAATTGTTTGTGCACCGGCAGCTTGACTCTTAGTATAAGATATTTTAGAACAAAACAAGAACAAAATAAAATATGAGGAATAAGTATGTTGAGTCCAATCGCGTTAGACAGAGAAGCCCGTATTGTTATCCGAAATTTGCTCAAGAAAAAGGCCTGGCTGGAAAAGCGCCAGTACACCCAATCAACAAAATTTGGTTTACATGCCCGATCATCACATAATTGGGTTGTGGTCAGTGCTCGCACTAGGCCAAAAACCAAATTACAAATAATTGATCTGCATGTGGTTAAGGTGATGAAAGAAAAGGGTTGGTTGATCGGTGACCCAACCGGTGCATTGATTGTCTCGTCGCTTGTTACATCAAAGCAGGAAAAAGGCAATCTGGATAAACATCTTAAGGGACCAGATTTTGTAGCTCAGCATCAAATGCAAAAGCCAACCATCATTAAAGATCATGAGCAAAGAACCATTTTCACCATACGAAATGAAGCAGAATGTCCGCTGGGGTGGATGCGGGCACGAAAAGATAAGGCGGGAAACCCTTTATTGGATGATTTTCAGTTTGAGGCTGGAGAGCGTATTCGCGCAGATTTTACGATGGCGCAGTTAAGCCCCAAAGTTACCGCTAGTTGGGATTTTACCGGTGGATCAGGGGCAAGTGGTGGACACCCTAGCGGGGATGTTTTAGAAATGAGTGAGAAAGTTGTTGCTGCAAAACAACGTCTTTTCAAGGCGTTGGATGTATTGGGGCCAGAAATGTCCTCTGTTGTTTTGGAGGTTTGCTGCCTGATGAATGGCTTGGAATCAGCCGAACGCGTATTGGGCTGGCCAAGGCGATCAGCTAAACTTGTGTTACAAATAGCGTTGACAAAATTGAGCCAGCATTATGGCCTTGTGGCAGTGGACAGCCAGCAGGTGAGGAAAAAAGCGATTCGGCATTGGGGAAAAGCAGGGTATCAACCAAAAGTGCCAGCACCAAAGCTGACCTGATTCACAACAAGCTGAGCAGTAAGAGAGTTAAAGCGCAGATTGGGCATCGCTTTGTAGGCGTTTGACCATAGATGTTAAACCATTCGAGCGTTGCGGGGTCAGATGTTCATTCAACCCCAGATCGGAAATGGCCCCGATCGCATCAATTTTTGCCACATAGTCAATGGGCTGATCATTGAACAAAATGCGTAATACCGCCACAAGACCGCGAACAATCAACGCATCGCTATCACCTAAAAATTGCAATGTTTTTTCACCCGCATCATTATGCCCGAAAGTTGTTTTCAACCACACTTGGCTTACACAGCCATGAATTTTGTTACTTTCGGTATGTTCTTCGCGGGGCAGGGCTGGCATGTTCTTACCCAATTCGATGACATATTTATAACGCTCTTCCCAATCATCGATGAATTCAAAATCCTCTTTGAGTGTTTCAAAAGCTGTATTGGTGTATGTCATTTTAAGACCTGCAAAGTGAATATCGTTCTTTCTTGATCCATATCAGATAGACAATCAGATCGTTGCTTGCAAGGTGACAAAAAAACAAAAAAAACCGCAGAACGTCGAAAGGGCAGGGACGTTCTGCGGCAAGTAATCCCGGTGGGTGCCGGGGGGGATAAACTGGTTAGCCAGTGCCTGTTGATACAGGTCCGCGCCATTCAGGTATAAGGTCTTCGATTTGCAGGGTATTGGTTGCCAATTTGAATGGCGTATTTTTATTCGTGGTCGAGGTATTGGCCATTTG
>JALWJW010000147.1 GCA_026996935.1 Hyphomicrobiales bacterium | reverse complement strand
TGATCCATTCATCCATTTCACTGGATGTAAAAATCTCAGCTAAAACCATCGCTGTGGTTTGAACCGCCTCTTCCTCTTCAATTGAATAGTGCCGTTTGGTTTGGTTTTGCACCACCAGCACACCTATAGGCTTACCGTTTTTAAAAATCGGCACCCCTAAAAACGATTGGAATATTTCCTCACCCGTTTCAGGCATATATTTAAACGATGGATGGCTTTGTGCCTCAGACAGATTTAACAATTCTGCATCACGCGCAATCGTACCAACCAGACCTTCACCAATTTTCAGCGAGGTTTTGTGCACGGCTTCGCGCTTTAGGCCTTTGGTTGCAAAAAGTTCTAATCTGTCAGACCCGCGCAACACATAGATCGAGCACACTTCAGCCACCACATTGGCGGCAATAATTTCAACAATCTTATCTAATCTGTCTTGAACAACTTCCGACCTCGCCATGACTTCACGCAATTGCCGGAGCAGAACACGTGGGCCTAAAGCGCGATGGGGCATTAGGCAGCGTCCCGCATGAGCAGCGGTTTGAGTCGCCAAATGTGACAACATAAAACCTTTTTATAAAGTCCCTTATGCATCATTTTGATCTGCATCCAAATCATAAGCTGTGTGTAAAGAACGAAGCGCCAATTCCGTGTAATCCTGATCGATCAAAACCGATGTTTTGATCTCAGACGTGGCAATAGCTAAAATATTGATACCATGACCCGCCAAAACATCAAACATTTTTGCCGCAACACCCGCATGAGACCGCATACCAATCCCGACGATTGAAACCTTGGTCACATTGGTTGCTGTCTCTAAAGATTCAAAACCAATATCCTGTTTCTTTCCTTCAAGAACAGAAACCGCCATGTCAAGATCATTGGCCACAACCGTAAAAGTGATATTGGCAAACTTACCATCAGGCGATACGTTTTGCACAATCATATCAACACTGATATTGGCATCGGCTAAAGGTCTGAAAATACCAGCCGAAACACCTGGCTCATCTTTAACATGACGAACCGTTACTTTTGCTTCATCTTTAGAATAGGCAATACCACTTACAACTTGCTCTTCCACAATCAACTCCTCATCACACACCAAAGTTCCCGGGCCAAAATTATTTCCTGGCACAATCGGAATATCATCTGGCGCATCAAAACTAGAACGCACCTGCAAAGGTACTTTATAAACCATTGCCAACTCAACCGAGCGGGTTTGCAAAACTTTTGCCCCAAGCGAGGCCATTTCAAGCATTTCCTCATATGAAACACGAGGCAATTTTCGCGCCTGTTTTACAATCCGCGGGTCTGTTGTATAAACCCCGTCAACATCTGTATAAATATCACAGCGCGCTTCAAGACAGGCAGCAAGCGCTACCGCACTGGTATCAGAACCCCCGCGACCAAGCGTGGTAACACGCCCCTCATCAGAAATACCCTGAAATCCAGCCACTACACTGACTTGACCTTTTTCCATACTGGCAATCAGGTTTGCACCATCAATTTCATCAATTCTGGCAGCACTTGCAACATTGCTGGTCTTAAGCGGAATTTGCCACCCGGCCCAGGAACGGGCATCAATACCCATATCCTGCAAAATAATTGCAAGCAGGCCAGAAGTTATCTGCTCACCTGATGAAACGATAAAGTCATATTCTTTACGATCATAATTTGGGCTGGCTTCTTTACAAAACCCAACAAGTTCATCTGTTTTACCCGCCATTGCCGAAACAACAACAGCAACCTGATTGCCAGCATCCACTTCACGCTTAACATGATGCGCAACATTACGAATACGCTCGACATCGGCAACAGACGTGCCGCCAAATTTCATAACTAACCGGCTCATAACTGCCTTCTAAAATTTCACAATTTAAAAAATAAACAATGGACTAAAAATTCTTGGCGCTAGTCATACCCTTACCCTTGAAAATATGCAATATTGCTAATGAATGTTTGTTTTAAATAGGGTTACCCATGTCTAGTCTCTCTGATGCCACTTCTTCTGGTGCGCTGTCGCTTGATCCCTCTGAAGTCGCCAAATTCTCCGCTATTGCCGATGAATGGTGGGACGAAAAAGGCAAATTCGGTGTCTTACACAAATTCAATCCGGTTCGAATTTCTTATATAATTGAACAGGTTACTGCACATTTCCATCGCGATCCGTTTGCAGACAAACCCCTTAAAGGCTTACGATTTTTAGACATCGGTTGCGGGGGCGGCTTGCTAAGCGAACCACTCGCGCGCAAAGGTGCTCAAATCGTCGCAGTTGACCCATCGGAGAAAAATATCAAGACCGCCATGGTTCATGCCAAAGAAAATGAACTCGATATTGATTACCGTGCCACAACCGCCGAGCAATTAGCCCAAGACGGCGAACTGTTTGATGTGGTTTTAAACATGGAAGTCATTGAGCACGTCACCGACCCGCAAACATTTACCCAAACATGTGCCTCAATGGTAAAGCCGGGCGGGCTGATGTTTATGGCCACCATGAACCGGACCCTAAAATCATTTGGCCTTGCCATTATTGGCGCTGAATATATTTTACGCTGGATGCCAAAAGGCACTCACCAATGGGAAAAATTCATCAAACCTGAAGAATATAAACAATGGCTTGAACAAAATGGCATGCAACAAGATGCCATGTCAGGGGTAACTTTTAACCCCATCACCAGCAAATGGCGCCGTTCTAGCGATACTGCCGTAAATTATATGATCGTCAGCTCCAAACCTAAAGTGTATCAAAATTAATTTTGATGCACTTCCTTATTTTTAGCATCTCTATTCTCAAAAGCGGCAAGTGATTGATACAATCACTGAGAGCAAAACCTCATATCAATATTTAATAGCAAACCGCGCAACTCATAATTTATCACGAATTGAGTAATACAGCATTGCCAATGCCAATAATGGTTTGCGCGCAATCATGCCACCGGGAAACTTTTTTGCCGGTACGCGTTGCAAAACATCAAACCGTGTGGCTGTTCCATTAATCATTTCAGCCAGTACAGAACCTGCAAAAACACCCATACCAACCCCTTCACCGCTATAACCTCCAGCGGTAAAAACATTGCTGGATAAACGATCAACATAAGGCATTCGGTTCATCGTAATGCCAAGGGTACCACCCCAGCCATACTCAATCTCAACCGATTTAAGTTGCGGGAAAATTTCAAGCATTGGTTTTGACACAAATGATTTTATATCATCGGGAAATTTATACGAGTAATTTTCACCACCACCAAACAACAGGCGTTTATCATCAGACAATCGAAAATAATTGATAACAAATTTTGAATCGGCAACAGCAATATCACGACTAAGTACATCTTGAACCTGAGTTTGTGACAATGGTTCTGTCGCAATAATAAAATTATTAATTGGCATCACCCGTTGCGATGTTTTGTGATCCAAGCTTTGTAAATAACCATTACACCCCAATAACACATATTGAGCCGTTACATTTCCATTCTTAGTCAACACAATGGCAGGGCTTTGATGTTTCAAATCAATAACCTCACTGTTTTCAAATATACGCACACCTTTTGCGATACAGGCCCGTGCCAAACCTAACGCCAGTTTAAGGGGATGCAAATGCCCCGCGCGCATATCAAGCGAGCCGTTAAAATAGGCATCACTGCCGACAATATCGCGTATTTCAGCTTTATCGACATAACGAATATCTTCAAACCCATAGGTTTTTTGTAAGTGTTCAACCTCGTGCTTGGTTTCATCGCCAAACTTGTGTTTATGATTAGCGTGCAACACCCCTGACTTTAATTCAAAGTCAATGTCATATTTTTCTGGTAAAGAGCGAACCAGCTTATTGGCCTGCGCCCCAAGTTCCCATAGATCTTTGGCCGCATCTAACCCAACCAGGGCTTCCAGTTCAGTTTGCTCTAACCGCAAGGCGCTGGATAATTGACCACCGTTTCGACCCGATGCCCCCCAACCCACACGATGGGCATCAAGCACAATGACATCATAACCAAGTTCAGCCAAATGAAGCGCCGCTGAAAGCCCGGTATACCCGGCCCCAACCACGCAAACATCACATCTAACCTCATCTTCAAGCGCGGAAAAAGGCTCTAATAAAGCTGCAGTGGCCTGATAATAAGACGGTGGGTAAATCCCTTGCCGATCATTGGCATACAACACATCAGTCATGGCATCACACTACTTTGCTGCAACCAGCATACCTTTTTCCTGCAATGATGCTTTGGTCATATCCAAAGATTTTATTGCCAACGAAATCAATTCATCAATTTCAGATTTTGAAATAATCAAAGGCGGCGAAATAATCATCGCATCTCCAACCGAGCGCATGACAAGGCCATTATCGAAACAAAACTCACGCGCAATAAAACCGGCATCTCCTTTATTGCCAGCAAAAGCGGCATGGTTAACTTTATCTGGGCTTAATTCAATCGCCGCCATCATGCCACAGATTCGCGCTTCACCAACCAGCTCATGCTCGCCCAGTTTTACCCACTGTTCTGCAAGGTATGGCGCTATTTCACTTTGCAGATTATCAATAATTTTTTCATCTTCCATAATTCGCAAATTTTCCAACGCTACAGCACAGGCCGCTGGATGTCCTGAATAGGTATAACCGTGATTAAACTCCCCACCTTCATCACGCAAAACATTAGCAACCTTATCACTGACAATCGAAGCGCCAATGGGCAGATAACCAGACGATAATCCTTTCGCAACCGTCATAATATCAGGCCTGATATCAAACGTCTGACTGCCAAACCAATTAGCTGTTCGGCCAAAGCCCGTAATCACTTCATCAGCAATAAGCAAAATTTCACGTTCATCACAGATGCGTTGAATTTCTGGCCAATAAGTTTCCGGCGGAATAATAACCCCGCCCGCCCCTTGCACAGGCTCGGCGATAAATGCGGCAACTTTATCCTCGCCAATGC
>JALWJW010000146.1 GCA_026996935.1 Hyphomicrobiales bacterium | reverse complement strand
GCGTGGTCAGGGAACTCAACATATTCACACGCCCCGTCTGGATAGCGCTTAGCGGCAGCTTTGCATAATGGGGCAGGGACAATACGGTCATGTGCTGATCCTGTTATTAAAACAGGGCAGTTGATCTTATCGACATTAACCCGTGAGGCTTTTGACTTGTCAAACGCCCAATTGCCAATTTCAAACAAAGCGCGACCTGAACCCCATAGGCAGTTTTGAAAACCTTTTTTGGCATCGTCCTCACTGATAAGATTAAAAACCCCGTAGCGCATTTCTTTATACGTAGGAAAAGTCGGTTTGCGCCAATAGCCCCAGGTTAAAGAAATGCGGCCAAAAATTTTCAAGGTACTAAACCGTAAAGCAAAGACACCTGCAGGTGGTGCAGGACATAAAGCAACAACACAAGCCAGTTCGCAACGCGCAGCTACCAGTTGAGCAACCAGACCGCCCAGTGAATGGCCCACGATGATTGGAGGCTGTTCTAGAGTTTCAACCAGTTCAATAATACCATCGGCATAATCTGTAAGGCTTGTTGTGCCCAAGCCTTCAGGTGGTGGTGCGCCAGCCTCAACATCATGGTGTTTTAAAGCCGGCGCCAGTGTTGTAAATCCATTGGCTTCAAAACGCTGTTGATAATCAGCCCACACGCCAGGGCCATCCCACATACCATGGATGAAAATTACAGTTGGCTTGCTCATTGTTTAATCCTTTTAGGTTATAACCAGCAAATCAGACAATGATGTAAAAATCAAATACTACCAGCTTTCTCAATCACCAGAATATGGGCTGCCCCTTCGGGGTGGGCCACATGTTCATCACCATCTTCGGCAAAACAAATATCTCCGACACTCATTACTTTGCTGTGTTCTTGGCCTGTTTTATCTCGATAAAGCATGTTGACCTTGCCCGATAGCACAACAAACACCTCACGCCCGTCATTGGTGTGCCAGATATAAGGCTCATCGGTCCAATGCAGACGCACACTTGCCCCTTCAATATTGGTAATGTCTTGCGCGTCCCATGCCTTTTTGCCCGTGAAAGCCGTTGCCGTATAAAACTTCATAACGCTACCACTTCCCGCTATTTTCCATCGAGGCCCAGGGTTCTTTAGCGGGCAGGGCGTCGCCTTTTTGCAATAACTCAATTGAAATTTTATCAGGCGAGCGGACAAAGGCCATGCGTCCATCGCGCGGCGGCCGGTTAATAGTCACGCCACCATCTTGCAGCTTTTGACAAGCGGCATAAATATCATCAACCTCAAATGCCAAATGGCCAAAATTGCGGCCTTCATCATACTCTTCCGGTTCCCAATTATAGGTCAGTTCAATTTCGGCCTCAGGGTTTTCTGGAGCGGCTAAAAATATCAAACTGAACTCACCCGCAGGAACATCTTTGCGTCGCGTCTCAATTAAACCAAGTTTGTTACAGTAAAAATCCAGCGAGGCATCTAAGTCTTGAACCCGAACCATGGTGTGAAGGTATTTCATTTGCATATCCCAATCATGTCTAAAAAGCCCGAATCAAAATGGCGTGTTTGAATAAATTCGCCCGTAACTTATGATTGTTTTTTGCAAAAATTGGAATTATTTAATTTTTTTTT
The DNA here is from genome assembly GCA_026996935.1 of Hyphomicrobiales bacterium. Taxonomy (GTDB): domain Bacteria; phylum Pseudomonadota; class Alphaproteobacteria; order Rhizobiales; family Aestuariivirgaceae; genus JALWJW01. The sequence goes on along the minus strand of JALWJW010000146.1, from coordinate 3,337 downwards.
GTAAGTGTTGCAATAAAGTTTGATGGGTTAAAATATTAACAATTTTAATGATTTACGGCTGTTTTCAGGGGGCAAAGGTTAATTTGTCCTGTTGTTTTCCACAATGGCACTTCTCAATGCCTATATACAAAGCGGTATTTTCTTGGGAAAAATAGTTCCGCAGAAATGTGATGAGGCAAAATTGACATCGCATTCGGCAGGGTAAGTAATTTTTAGGTGGGTTTTTGAGATGGCGGGGAAAGACGCAAGCACGCAAAGTGCAACCGAGGGTGTAACAGATCAAGTCGAAACAACGGCACTAACAGGCGGAGGTAAGGCAGAATCTGCTGCGCCTAATCCTGGTGCGACGACAACACCATATTCTCCAGAACCAGAAGTCCAGATTTTCCAGGTCACCGGTTTTATCAAATGGTTTGATGTTGCCCGTGGTTATGGCTTCATCATCCCCGATAGCGGCATTCGCGATGTGCTCATTCACCTGAGTTGTCTTAAACGCGATGGTTTTGAAGCCCCGCTAGAAGGCACCCGCATCGTTTGTGAAGCCGTACAGCGCCAAAAGGGGTATCAATGTTTGCGCGTGCTTGATGTTGATACATCAACAGCCATTCATCCGGTTGAGCGCGTGGCCCGCACCCATGTGACGGTTGAGGCTGACCCGGTATGGAAAAAGGCCACTGTCAAATGGTTCAATCGTACGCGCGGTTTTGGTTTTGCGACCGAAGGTGAGGGGATGCCTGATATTTTCATTCATATGGAAACTTTGCGCAAAACAGCCATTGCCGAATTGGTGCCTGACCAAACGATTTATATTCGTTTCGGCGATGGACCTAAAGGTAAAATGGCCGCCGAAGTAAGATTATCTCTCGATGATAATTTGCCTAAAGTTAATTAGGCAAATTGCCTTTTAAAAGGCATAATGGTTCCAAATTATTTGCTCATAAGGAAAGACGATGCTTGTTGGTTCGTTGCGCGGTTTTGCACGCATATTGATGCTGGTTCTAACGATGGCCGGTTTTGTTAAAAGCGTAAATGCACAATCCGGGTCAATTGGGCCCGCCCCAATCGAACTTGTCACAATCAAAACGCAAAAGGGCGAATTTAAGTTTAAGACTGAAATCGCTAAAACGCCCATAACTTTGCAGCGCGGTTTGATGTTTCGCCATCGCCTACCACAAGATCGGGCCATGCTTTTTGACTGGGGCCGCGATATTGTTGCCAATATGTGGATGAAAAATACCATCATATCTCTTGATATGATCTTTATTTCACGAAAAGGCATTGTCACAGGGTTTAAAACCAACACAGTGCCAAAATCTCTTGATGTCATTTCATCGGGTAGGCCCATTGCGGCCGTTCTTGAGGTTGTTGCCGGTACGGCCGCGCGCATTGGCCTGAAACCTGGCGACCGTGTAACTCACACGATGTTTAAGCCCTGATAGGCGGCCCGAAATTTGTGACGAAAAAAAAGTTCATAAATTACAATTCAATGCTTGCACCAAACAGATATTCCTTTATATAAACGGCTTATCAGGGCTCGCACTTTGTGGGCAGCACTCCAATAAGATTGACCAACTCAAATGGTCGCCAGTATTCTGGTTTCAGTCGGGGTATGGCGCAGCCTGGTAGCGCATCTGCTTTGGGAGCAGAGGGTCGTAGGTTCGAATCCTACTGCCCCGACCATTTTTCTCTTCATCAGTGCAATGCACCCTTTGCATAGTTCGTTGGTGAGGGGTAAAGTAGCTGAAAATTGCTAAAGGATTCCTTCCCATGTCTGCACGTATTTTCCAACCCGCTCGCAACGCCATGCAATCAGGCAAAGGCAAATCCCACACATGGGTCTTGCAATTTGATCAGGAAAAGCCCCGCACCAAAGAACCGTTGATGGGTTGGACATCATCATCAGACATGAAGCAACAAATTAAATTGCGCTTTAAATCAAAAGAAGATGCCATTGCGTATGCAACACGTGAAGGTTTGGCCTATCGCGTTGCAGAGCAGCACACACCAAGACGCTCTAAAAAAGCCTATGCCGACAACTTCAAATTCGGCCGCACCGCCAATTGGACACACTAATTTCTCTGGCAAAAAACATTCTGGCCCCGTAGCTCAGCTGGATAGAGCAACGGACTTCTAATCCGTAGGTCACAGGTTCGAATCCTGTCGGGGTCACCAATCATTTAAATCACTTAGCTGTCCTTTTACTGTTTTGGTTTGCAACAGTTTGCTGTTGGTTTGCAGTTTTCGTTCCGAACTTGTTATCAAATTTCAATATTGCAGAGTTTGCAAGGTGTTTGGTTTTTGCAGAATACACGTCTAAAATATGCTCAACAAACTGTAGGCTATGGCCTGTTATTAATGCTATTTCTTGAGGGGTGTGCAGGTGCAGTTTGAAATATCAAAGTAATCTGAAAATCGCAAAATAGAACAAAAAAGCATTATTAAATATACGCCTTGTGACTCAGGTAGCAGAGTTAATCTCCATTAAGCTTTAGAACAGAAATCAATAATTGTTCATATATGGAGAAAACCTATGACTAACCAAAACAGTTGCGTAGCCATTTTCAATACTCACGATGAAGCAGAACAAGCCGTCAAGGATTTGCAAAAAGCTGATTTTGATATGAAGAAACTATCTATTGTCGGCAAAGGGTACCACACTGAAGAAGAACCGCTTGGTTTTTACGATGTTGGCGACAGGGTGAAATTTTGGGGCACACAGGGTGCTTTTTGGGGTGGATTATGGGGCCTGTTGCTTGGCGCAGGTTTTTTCTGGATACCAGCCTTTGGTCCCTTGGTTGTTGCTGGGCCAATTTCAACAGCATTAATTGGCGCATTGGAAGGGGCAGCACTAACAGGTGGTATGAGCGCCTTGGCGGCTGCCATTTATAGTATCGGTATTCCGCGTGAAAGTGTTATCAAATACGAAACTGCGGTTAAAGCGGACCAGTTTTTGCTCATTGTTCATGGCACTAAAGATGAAGTTGAACGCGCGCGCGACATTCTCAAATCCACTAGTGATGATGTCACCACCCATGTTGCATCCTGATAGGAGCTCTGGACACTTAAGCCAATAAAAAAGGGGGCATTTGCCCCCCTTTGTGTTCGTGTCATTCGCTCTTACTTGGTTATGGTCTCTGGTCCCATCAGCATGGTTGGTAGCCATGTGGAGATGGCAGGGATGTAGGTGACCATGATGAGGAAGACAAACAGGATTGCCACCCAAGGCGCGGCAGCTTTAACAACCCGCGTGACCGACATTTGAGCCACCCCGGCGGTGACAAACAGGTTGAGCCCCACCGGCGGCGTTATCATTCCAATCTCCATATTCACCACCATA
>JALWJW010000145.1 GCA_026996935.1 Hyphomicrobiales bacterium | reverse complement strand
TCTTCGATTTGAGCATAGGTCCACGTTTCAACACCGCTGGAATGATTGAGGTCTTTAACCACAATCAAAGCCGTTTTATCAGGAAACTGTCGGGCAGAATTTTCTAAACAATAGCGCGCTAAATTGAATTGGTCAGGCGGCAATTCACTACAAAATTTATCGGCTGAAATACTCAGTTGCAAACCTTATTGACCTTCAAACCAGGCTGCCTCTGGACGAAAACCATAATTGGAAACAGGTTCTGAATATTTAATCTGCTTCCAGCGCCCCAACCACTGACCATTAGCATAATACAACGGAACAATATAAAATCCAGATACCAACACACGATCCAAATTACGCACGCTTGCCACAAAAGCCTGTTTAGATGGGGCTTTTACCATTTCATCAATCAGCTCATCGATAGCAGTGTCCGCCACACCCATATAATTTCGGGTTCCGGGGGTTTTGCGACCGGCACTGCCCCAATAAAATGCCTGTTCATTGCCCGGTGATAAAGAATTATACCAGGTAAATGGCATCATATCGAAATCATACTCACGCGCTCTCTGCGTAAACTGAGCAGAATCAATCTGGCGAATAGCCATTTTAATCCCGATTTGCCGCAAAGAGCGTTGATAATGCAGGGCAACCTTTTCCTGCTCTGGCGTAAGGACTATTATTTCAAATTCAAGCGGTTTACCCGTTTTCACATTGGTCAATACGCGATTTTTGAATTTCCATCCCGCTTTAGCCAACAACATGACCGCTTTACGTAATTGTTTACGGTCACGGCCTGTCCCATCACTTACTGGTTGTCTGAAACTACCATCGGTAAAACGTTTTTCTAAATTTGTGCCAACTTTTTTGAGCATATCCAGTTCAACTTGTGAAGCTGGCTGGCCAATAGAAGACAATTCAGAACCTGTATAAAAGCCTTGCGTGCGCTTAAACAAACCATAAAACAGGTTCTTATTGGCCCATTCAAAGTCAAATAACAAAGCAAGAGCTTCTCTCACCCGCTTATCAGCAAAAACTTCCCGCCGGGTGTTAAAGACAAATCCAGACGTTGGTTTTGGCAATTTAATTTCGATCGTGTCTTGAACGACTTTACCTGTCTTTGCGGCATCAAAATCATACCCACCAGACCATCGGGCAGGGTCTGATTCAAAACGTGTATCAACAAGATGTTTTTTAAAAGCTTCAAACGCAGCTTGAGTATCTTTAAAATATTCAAACCACACTTCATCAAAATTCCATAAACCTTTGGAGACTGCCAGGTCCTTACCCCAATAATTGGGATCACGTTTATAGACAATGCGTTCACCCGGCTTAACTTGTGAAATCACATAAGGGCCGCTGCCAATGATCGGCTTAAGTGTGGTTTTCTCAAACTCATGGGTTTTAAAGAAATCAGCGGAAATAATTGGCATTAAACCTAAAATCAACACCAGTTCACGGTCTTTCCCATCAAGATAGAAGGTTATTTTATGCGCACCTTGTACTTCAGCTCGAAGCACTTTTTTATAATAAACCCGATGGTTTCCACGCCCTTTATCACGCAAAGTCTCAAACGAAAACATCACATCTTTAGCAGTGATCGGTGTCCCATTTGAAAAATGGGCTTTCGGATTAAGATAAAACGTAATCCAACTGCGGTCCTCAGGCACTTCAATCTTTTCAGCAATTAAGCCGTAAAGAGAAAAAGGCTCCGATCGATTACGCGCCATAAGGCTTTCAAACACATAAACCCGTAATGCCGCAGCGGGCCGACCTTTTAAAATTAATGGATTAAGACTGTCAAACCCACCGGTTATCGCACGTTTATAAATACCACCTTTAGGCGCATTCGGGTTGGCGTAAGGAAAGTGAGTAAAGTCAGATGGCAGGGCAAGCTTTCCCTGCATGGCAATACCATGCACTGGCTTTGCATAAACCGATAGGCTGGTAAAAACAAACACCAGTGAGACCAACGAAAGAACGAAACGAAATAAGACAATTTTTTTCATATCAATAGTAAGTCACAAAAACACTGATTCTAAAACTGTCTCAAAACCGCTTAATTGGTACCGAAACAAAACAACCCTTAATTGGCCCGTTTGTTTTTTAACAAATAAAAGTTTTTCTCTTTGTCATAAGAACCGAAATAATCACTCACCTCAGGGTGACGAATAGGGGCTTTTAATTCATCGGGCAACAGGTTTTGCTCAGACACATAAGCGGCATATTCGATTTCTTCATTCTCGGCCAACAAATGATAAAACGGCTGTTCTTTATGGGGTCTGATTTCTGCCGGGATCGAATCCCACCATTCATCAGAATTTGCAAACACAGGGTCCACATCAATAATAACCCCGCGAAAGGGAAATAACCGATGCATCACCACTTGCCCAATAGAAAATTTCGCTAATTTCATTTCGCTATTCACAATAGTCATCCCGCGTTAGAAACAGCCCACATTCATCTAAATTTTACTATAGTCCATATTTTGCCGCCATGTCAGGGTCTTTTTCTGCCACAATACGCGCCAGATCAGCAATTACTTTTGCTTGCTTCCATGTGGCATCATCTTGCATTTTCCCGTCAATCATTACCGCGCCGGTGCCATCTGGCATACCTTCAAGAATGCGCAAAGCAAATTTAACTTCTGCCGGATCTGGCGAGAAAACTGTTTTTGCGATTTCAATTTGTGACGGGTGTAACGACCATGCGCCGGCACAACCAAGTAAAAATGCATTTCTAAATTGGGCTTCACAGGCTTCCAAATCAGCAAAATCACCAAACGGGCCATAAAACGCTTTAATACCGGCAGCAGAACAGGCATCAACCATTTTTGCCACGGTAAAATGCCATAAATCCTGTTGGAAAAAGTCTCGTTTTGTATCATTTCCATTATTATCCGCCAGCACACCGTAAGCCGGGTGACCTCCACCAACACGCGTTGTTTTCATACCGCGCGAAGCAGCAAGGTCGGCAGGTCCAAGGCTCATGCCATGCATACGCGGACTGGCCATAGCAATATCAACCACATTATTCACGCCTTCTGCCGTTTCTAAAATAGCATGTATGAGGATCGGTTTTTTAATCTCATGTTTGGCTTCCAATTGAGCCAAAAATTGATCGAGATAATGAATGTCCCACGGTCCCTCGACCTTCGGTAACATAATCACATCAAGTTTATTGCCCACTTCACTCACAATTTCCGTAATATCATCAAGAATCCAAGGGCTGTTTAAGCAATTGATCCGCGTCCATAACCCGGTCGAACCAAAATCATTATCACGCGCCAATTCAATAAATCCTGCACGTGCGGCTTCTTTTTGATCCGCTGGGATAGCATCTTCCAAATTACCTAGGATAACATCCACATTAGGAATCATATCAGGCACTTTTGCTCTCATTTTCTCAACATGCGGCGGCAAAAAATGGATCATACGTTCCAAATTGACCGGAAGCTCGGTTAAAGGCTGTGGAGCACCAATGGCAAGGGGCTTAAAAAACTGACGGGGAAGTTTCATCTTAAACTCTTTCTATAAATGGCAAACAAAGCACTTTTCGTTACGACCAATTCGTGCGTAACTAAATCGATTAAGGCAAGTATATTCTCAAAGCAAGGAAAGTCATATGCAACCATTGGATGGAATTAAGGTTCTGGACTTCACAACATTGTTGCCAGGCCCGCTTGCAAGTCTCGTTCTGGCCGATTCCGGGGCTGATATAATAAAAATTGAACGCCCCAAAATTGGTGATGAAATGCGGCATTATCCGCCAATGTGGGGAGATTCCGCTGCCAGTTTTGCTATGCTGAACCGTGGCAAAAAATCCTTATGCCTTGATCTTAAAGATGAAACACAACGAAAAACCCTGATTCCAATCATTCAACAAAGTGACATTTTGATAGAACAATTTCGGCCAGGTGTAATGAAACGTGTTGGCCTGGATTACGAAACCGTCAAAGCCATTAATCCCAAACTGATTTATTGCTCCATATCAGGTTATGGGCAAACAGGACCCAAAGCCCACCAGGCAGGCCATGACCTCAATTATATTGGGGACACCGGATTGTTAAGCAATTCTTCGGGTAAAAACCACCCGACTTTGCCACCCACTCTCATTGCAGATATTGCCGGGGGAACCTATCCAGCCTTGGTCAATATTCTTATGGCTATTATCTCGCGCGAGAAAACGGGTAAGGGATGCTACCTGGACATTGCCATGACAGATAACATGTTCATGCTAATGAGTTTCGCCTTAAGTCAGGGGTTGACCACCAAAGATTGGCCCGCTGATGGCGAAAACTTGCTTACCGGCGGCTCCCCACGTTACCAGCTTTATAAAACGAGTGACGGTAAATTATTAGCAACAGCAGCACTGGAAGAAAAGTTTTGGCTCAGGTTTTGCAAACTAATCGATTTACCAGAACAAATGATCCGCCAAAAAACTCAATCCCACCTTATAATCAGTAAAATACAGTCAATAATTAGCGCCCAAAGTGCCCGCTATTGGGCCAGCCTGTTCAAAGATGAAGATTGTTGCTGCACAATCGTCAAAACACTAGATGAAGCATTACAAGACCCGCATTTTCAAGCGCGCAAACTTTTTGAAGCAAAACTGACAAATGAACAAGGTCAACATATTCCCGCTTTACCAACATGTCTGGCCCCAATATTCAGACCACAAACGAAATTTGCCATTAAATCTCCAGTACTAAATGATAATTGAGCAATAATATGTAGGCGATAAAGCTGATTTTTAACGACAAAAGCCCTCCATTGTATGAAACTGACAAAATCAACTCGCTTTCCTAACATCAAAGGTTGACCTGTCGCTAATTCTTAGCAATTAATAGCTCGATTGAAAAATCAGGGGAAATCAGCGTTAATGTCTGAAAAAATCGTTACAGGTTTAATCGTATCAGCCGCATTTTTTGCAGGTATACAACTAAGCTATGACACACTTGTTGTT
>JALWJW010000144.1 GCA_026996935.1 Hyphomicrobiales bacterium | reverse complement strand
TTCCTGCGCGCTGCTATCGCCTTGCACGCGCACAGGCCAGACCACCACATGACGCGGAAAGCGATCGTTCAAGCGGTGCAAAATATCACGAATGACAGCGCCTGTTGGTGAAGTCACAACGCCGATGGTTTTGGGCAACCAGGGAATTTGTTGTTTGCGGCTGTCATCAAACAAGCCTTCGGCGGCAAGCTTTTTCTTGCGCTCTTCAAACAACGCCATGAGAGCACCAACGCCCGCTGGTTCTAAGCTTTCAATAATGATCTGATAACGAGATTGGCCGGGGTATGTGGTGATTTTGCCGGTCACTATCACTTCCAAACCCTGTTCAGGCTGGATTTTTAAGCGTGACGCAACCCCCTTCCAGATAATGCCATTGAGAACGGCTTTGTCATCTTTAAGATCAAGATAAACATGGCCCGATGCGGGGCGCGAAACACGGCCCAACTCAGCGCGCACCCGCACAAACCCGAACGTATCTTCCAAGGTTCGTTTAAGCGCAAACGATAAATCAGAGACTGAATATTCAATCTGATTGCTCTTTTTATCATCTTGCTGTTCGTCTAAAATCTCACCCGTTACGGGATCAAACGGCCAATCGGTGGACATGTGTAAAGAATCCTTTTTGTTTTGTTGTAACCGATTTATGTTGCAGGTTCAAAAATTTGCTCAGGAAATTAGTCTCTATGAACATTCTTTTAATCGGATCGGGCGGGCGCGAGCATGCGTTGGCTTGGAAAATGAAACAATCCCCGCTGTGTGATCGCCTGTTTTGTGCGCCCGGAAATGGTGGCATTAATGATGTGGCTGAGCATGTTGAGCTTGATATCAACGATCATCGCGCCGTTGCCGCCTTTGCCAAGGGCAATGAAATAGGCCTTGTTGTTGTTGGCCCTGAAGCCCCTTTGGTTGACGGCATTGCCGATGTTTTGAACGAGGTGGGTGTTCGGGTTTTTGGCCCTTGCGCAAAAGCGGCCCAACTTGAAGGCTCCAAAGGGTTCACCAAGGACATTTGCGCCAAATACAATATTCCAACAGCAGCCTATGGACGCTTTGGCGACAAACAGGCAGCCCTTGAATATTTGGCCAGCCAATCAGCCCCTATTGTTGTTAAAGCTGACGGATTGGCCGCTGGTAAAGGCGTGATTATGGCGCAAACCATGGATGAGGCGAAAACTGCCATTGAAGATATTTTCGGCGGACTGTTTGGAGATGCTGGCGCTGAGGTGGTGATTGAAGAATGGTTGATCGGTGAGGAAGCCTCATTCTTTGCTTTATGTGATGGTGAAACCGCTATTCCCATGGCCACTGCCCAAGACCACAAGCGTGTTGGTGAAGGTGATACGGGGCCAAACACGGGCGGCATGGGGGCCTATTCTCCTGCCCCTGTTATGACAGAGCAAATGTGCCAGCGCACCATGGATGAAATCATCTTGCCCACCGTTAAAGCCATGAATGACATGGGTGCACCGTTTAAGGGCGTGTTTTTTGCTGGCCTGATGATTACCGAAAAAGGCCCAGAACTGATTGAATATAATGTACGCTTTGGTGACCCTGAGTGTCAGACCTTAATGATGCGGATGGATGATGATCTGGTTGAATTACTGGTTGCTTGTGCTGACGGTGATTTAGCTGGCCGCGAAATTAAATGGCGTGATGAAACTGCATTGTGTGTGGTGATGGCGGCAAACGGTTATCCTGCATCATACGAAAAAGGCAGTGTGATTGGCAACTTGGACGAGGCAGCCAGTGATGGCGACGTTGAGATTTTTCACGCAGGCACAGCCAAATCTGATGGTGTTGTGACGGCGATTGGTGGGCGGGTGCTAAATGTTACGGCCCTTGGTTCGACAGAGAATGGTTCATCAGACAATAATTCATCAGACAGCGGTTCATCAGACAGCGGATCTTCGGTTTACGTAGCGAAAGAAAAAGCCTATGATGCGGTTGAGAAGGTCAATTGGCCCGGTGGATTTTACCGCCGCGATATTGGCTGGCGGGCGATTGAACGAGAAAAACAAGAAGGATAAGACCTCATGCGGCACTCATGTGCGAAATTTTTTGCTCTAACATTATGCGGTTTGGTTGTAACCGTTGCACCTTTCATCAAGGTGGCAAATGCACAGCAAATGAGCCAAACCCAATTTGATTGGTCAAAACCGCAGGACTTTAAAGTTGCGGTGACAAAAGACAAAGTTTTGAAACTCACCTATGGCGATAATTTGTTTAAAGTTGCGGTGAGCAAGCAGAAATTGCAAATCCTCATCGACAACACCAAGCCCGACAATGATTTTGTGGGCACAGGTCTGGTCCGCGTTGGTGATTTAAACTTTGATGGCTACAACGATCTGGCGATTGATACGGGCATTGGCTATGGTGGGGTGAATGTATTCTCGCGGGTGTTTTTCTGGCAACCGTCCAATGGCCAACCCAATACAGGACAATTTAGTGACGGTTTAGACATTTCCAATTTTGGCCTAAACACGGCCAAAAAATATCTTACATCAGAATATAAAAGCGGGCCATTTCACTATCAGGTCTCATATAAATTTGATGCGCAAGGACCATATAAATATAAAGAAATTGTCGGCCCGGGGCCTGTGGCAATTGTTTCATTTTTCAGCCGTTCGGGCAAAAGAATCAAACGCATATTGGTCGATCCAAACCGTCTGAGCCAAGACGATTATACGCCAGCAATATTATCCATTGCGGAAAAAACCTATCTTTACTCTAAGCCGGTTGAAGAAGCCAAAACCAAAGCCTATTTAATAAAAGGCGACAAGGTGACAATGCTGGATGTCTCTGAGTATCCTTATCAGTGGTATAAAGTGCGTTATGAAGGCAAGAAACCGCTGGTTCGCTGGATTAAAACCGATGCTGTTGATGATGGGTATTAAGTAAAATGACAAAAACAATTGGTTTGGCTTTAGGTGGTGGCGCGGCGCGCGGCATTGCCCACATTCCCCTGCTTGAAGCTTTTGATGAACTGGGTGTCAAACCGACTAAAATGGCAGGCACCAGCATTGGGGCTTTGGTTGGGGCAGCATATGCTTCAGGACTTACGGGTCGTGAGATTCGCGAACATAGCTGCTCGGTTCTTGGCACCCGCTTGGAAGCTGCCAAACGACTTTTTCGTCAAGATGATGGCAGCATTTTTGATCTGGTCAACTTTTCGTTTCGCCGCCCGACGCAGGTTGACGGTTTACATCTTGCCAAACTGGCCATGCCGCCAAACGTGGTTGAAAACATTGAAGACACAAAAATTGATTTTGTTGTCACGGCCACCGATTTTTATAAACGCGAAGAAATCACCATTCGCGATGGCGATCTAAAGCGTGCCGTTGCTGCCTCAATCGCTATTCCCGGCATTATTGAAGCACCCGAAATTAACGGACGATTTGTGATTGATGGGGCGATGACAAACCCAGTGCCTTTTGACCATATCTGCGAAGGCATGGACATCACCATTGGGATCGATGTCACAGGCGCGCAAATTGAACAGGATGGCAAACGACCTGGCTACACCGACCTTGCTATGGGGTCATCACAAATTATGCAATACTCCATTACCCGTTTGCATTTAGAAAAGCATCGCCCCGACATCTACATTGCCCCACCGGTCAATGAATTTCGCGCTTTTGACTTTTTTAAAGTACGCGAAATTTTAGAAGCTGGCGATAAAGTAAAAGAACAATTCAAACGGGATTTAGACGCTTTGTTATAAGGAAAAGATATGAAAACGGTTTCAATAAAAGCAGGTGAACGCAAGCGGGTGATATATCGGTTCAGCAACAGTCTGCAGGAAACCTATCATTTCAATGCAGAACCAATCGCCCTTAATGATGAGCTTAGCGGTGTGGTTCAAATCAGCGGTTCAAACTGGTTATTTCCCAAACCGTCAACCAACAAAAAACTGATGGGCGAAAACAGCGTTTCCAAAGGAACATGGGACACCATTTATAGTGTTTATGTGGTGCCTGATGTTGATGTAAACATCACCTCGTCAGGTTCTGAAATGCCCAACTTTAAATTCCTTCTCCTCATTGCTGGCATCATTGTTCTTGCTGGCGCGAGTATCTTCGCTTTCAGTTTTTTTTAATGAACATGAATATAAAACTAAAGGTGAGCTCTAAACGTGGCTAACCCCATCACGAAGAAAATGGCCACCGCTATTGGGTTTATCGCCATTTTATTATGGTCACTTCTGGCCCTGTTTACCGCCGCCAGTGGTTCGGTGCCGCCGTTTCAATTATTGGCGATGACGTTTTTTATTGCTTCCCTTTTGGGCCTTATCAATACAGCTATTAAGGGCACTTGGCGGGCGACATTTGGTTTGCGGTTGAACGTGTGGATTGCCGGCGTTGGCGGCTTGTTTGGCTATCATTATTTTTACTTTACCGCGCTGCGTAATGCCCCGCCTGTTGAGGCTGGGCTGATTGCGTATTTATGGCCGTTGCTGATCGTGGTTTTATCGGCGCTTTTGCCGGGTGAAAAATTACGTGCGCATCACTTTATCGGCGGGGTGCTTGGCCTGTTGGGCGCGGGGCTAATAGTCACCAAAGGCGGGCAAGTTGATTTTCAACCGCAATATGCCTTTGGCTATGGTATGGCGTTTTTATGTGCGCTGACATGGTCGAGCTATTCCGTTGTATCGCGGTTTTTTAAAGCTGTTTCCAGTGATGCGGTTGGGGCGTTTTGCTTGGCGACTTTTGTTTTAGCCGTTGTCTTTCATTTCAGCCTTGAAACTACAATCATACCAAAAACCGCGTTTGAATGGGGCGCGATTATTGCCCTTGGATTTGGCCCTGTTGGTCTGGCTTTTTTTGTCTGGGATTATGGCATGAAAAACGGTGATATTCAGATATTGGGTGCCAGTGCCTATGCGGCGCCATTGCTGTCAACATTGGTTTTGATTGTCGCTGGTTTTGCTCAATTTACTTGGGTCATAG
>JALWJW010000143.1 GCA_026996935.1 Hyphomicrobiales bacterium | reverse complement strand
ACAATCACATCTCCTGGCTGAATGCGCTTTTCTCCAGCCACACTATCAGGATCAACGCTTAGAACCACAATCCCTTTGGATTTATCAGAAAGCTTGAACTTTTTGCGAAGCTCATCGGTCATTGGTGAAACCGTCATCCCTAAAATAGTGGAAGCTTCAGCCGCTTTAGCCCGTTTCTTGCTTGCCGCTTTCGCAATGATTTTTTCGCCATTTTCCAATAAACCAAGCTTAACCGGAATAGTCATTTCTTTACGTTTGCGAATAACAACCACATCAACAGTTTCTCCAACCGGAGAGCGGGCAACAATTTTGGGCAGATCAGAAAGCTTTTTCACTTCCTTACCATTAAAGCGAACAATAACATCGCCAGCTTTAATACCGGCTTTTTCAGCAGGTCCAGTTTCTGTTAAATCAGCAACCAAAGCGCCGCGTGAACTATCAAGCCCAAGGCTTTCAGCCAGATCATCCGTTACAGCCTGAATACGAACACCCAACCAGCCACGACGGGTCTTGCCAAATTTACGAAGCTGCTCAACTACCCGCGTCGCAGTGCTGGTTGGAATAGAAAACCCAATACCAATGGAACCGCCAGAACGAGAATAAATCGCTGTATTAATACCGATCACTTCACCGTCCATATTAAACAATGGGCCGCCTGAATTGCCTTTATTAATCGCTGCATCAGTTTGAATAAAGTCATCATAAGGCCCAGAACGAATATCGCGGTGGTGGGCTGAAACAATACCCAAAGTCACCGACCCGCCCAAACCAAATGGATTACCAATAGCCATTACCCAATCGCCAACCCGAACCTTGTTTGAATCACCAAATGGCACAAAAGGAAGCGGGTTCTTAGGCTTTACTTTAAGAACAGCAATATCAGTTTTCTTATCACGGCCAATCACTTTAGCCTTCAGTTTTGTGCCATCGGTGAAAATCACCTCGATCTCATCAGCTTTATCAATCACATGGTTGTTGGTGACAATCACACCAGAAGGGTCAATGACAAAACCAGAACCAAGGGAACTAACACTGCGCCCTTTTCCTTTGGGGGTTTTTTGACCTTTTGGTTTTTGCTTATTAAAGAAGTCATCAAAAAAATCACGAAACGGTGAGTCCTTTGGCAAATTAGGAATTTGCAACCCGCCGTTATTTTTTATTGTTTGTTTGGTTGAAATATTCACCACAGCCGGCGACAGACGTTCAGCTAAATCTGCAACAGATTTAGGGCCACCAGCCAGTGCAGCTTGTGTATTTACAAACACCACACTCACAATAGCAAAAGTACAAAGGGCAACAACAGCCAACTTTGTACGCTTGAAAGTGCTTATGATTGCTCTATTCATTTAGGGACCTCCAAAAAGGTTTATTTAAAATTATACGCCCGCTTCTCGCAACACCCAGGTAACTTATTTTACTTAACGGTAGCATTGAAATTGGTTCAACTTACGATGTTGTAATAAAGTTTCTGGCAAACCAGACAATTCCAACACCCAACGCAATAGACAAAACGCCCAATATACGTAGCTTTTCCGGGGGAATATGTTCTATCGCTGTTATCATAGATTTAAAGCGGTTGGGGGCTGCTGCATACAGCAACCCCTCAATCACAAACACAAGTCCTATCGCAGCAACAAAGTTAGACATTGTTACTTAGCTAATACTTTTGAGCTGTTAAAGAATTTGAAGAATTCTGAATCAGGGCTCAAAACCATTGTTGTACCATTTGCTCCAAGACTTTTGCTATAGGCTTTCATTGACCTGTAAAAAGCAAAAAACTCGGGGTCTTTAGTGAACGCATCAGCAAAAACAGCATTTCGTTTCGCATCACCATCACCACGAATAATCTCAGATTCACGGCGCGCCTTAGCCACAAGTTCAACCTTGTTACGATCAGCAGCAGCGCGAATAGTAATCCCGCGAGTGCGCCCGACCGCACGAAGTTGAGCAGCTTCAGCAAAACGTTCCGCATTCATTCGTTCATATGTTTGCGTTAGCACTTCCTGCATAAGATCAGTTTTGCGGATACGTACATCAACGATTTCCAAACCGAGAGATGCCGCCGCAGGGCGAACCGCATCACGAATTTCCGTCATCATCGCCGCACGATCCTTAGATAATGCCGCATTAAAAGTCCGACGACCATAGGTTTGCGTTAAGGCTGACTCAATACGTGTTGCAATCCGAACCCGCGCTTCAGCAAGCGAAGCACCAACTGTTTCACGGAACTTCACCGCATCTTTAATGCGTAAAACCGTAATTGTATCCACACGATAACGCCGCCCGTCAACCACCTGAACGCTAACATCATTACTTGGAATAAAGAACAAACGATCATCGATTGGAACAACTTCTTCAACAAACGGAATTTTGAAATACAGGCCTGGTTTTTGAACCACACGTTGAATTTCACCAAATTTCGTCACCAGTGCTTTTTCGCGTTCATCCACCACAAAGAATGATGACAAACCAAGAAAAATAAGAGCGCCTACAATAAACAGGCCAAATGATTTAACAAAGTTCATTACTGGCTAGCTCCCGCTTTACGTTTTTGTACTTCAGGCAAAGGCAAATAAGGCACAACCCCGTTACCACCTTTTCCATCGATAATCACTTTATTTGATTTACCCAAAACTTCTTCCATTGTTTCAAGATATAAACGCGTCCGTGTCACGTCTTTGGCTTTGGTATACTCATCATACACCTTAACAAAACGCTGGGCCTCACCCTCTGCTTCTGCAACCACACGTGATTTATAGGCTTTTGCTTTTTCAACAATTTGAGCCGCTTCACCGCGCGCTTCACCTAATAATTTATTGCGATAGCGTTCTGCTTCACGGATCAGTTTATTCTGTTCCTGCTCAGCACGCTGAACTTCTTCAAACGCATCAGCCACTTGTGATGGTGGATCAGCTTTTTCCAACTGCACACCATTAATGTTAATACCGGCACTATATGAATCCAATGTTTTCTGGATCAATGCTTTTACTTGTTGTTGAGCAGCAAAACGGCCCTTGGTACGCACAACATCTGCAGGGGTGCGACCAACAACATCACGCATCGCACTTTCGGCAACAACACGAATTAACGCTTCTGGCTGGCGAATATTGAACAAGAATCTCTTGGCATCACGAACCCGCCACTGAACGGTAAATCGAATATCAACAAGGTTCTGATCCCCCGCCAACATACGCCCGTCATCGGCACTACGGCCGCCAAATGTTAAGTTGTGTTCTTTTGTAACCTGTAACAACTCAACTTTTTCTACTGGCCACATAGCAAAATGCAGACCAGGGCCTGTGGTACGATTATATTTACCTAATTGCAAAACAACGCCTTGTTCGTCTGCCTGCACCCGATAAAAGCTGTTAAAAACAACAATACCGACAAGAGCTACAGCAACAATAAGCCACAAAAACTTATTTGACCCCGCACCGCTGCCACCATCAGGGAACATTTGTTTAATTTTGTCTTGTCCTTGCTTGATAATATCATCAAGATCAGGCGGTTGCTGACCACCTCCCTGATTACCACCACCACTTGGGCGTTTGGGGCCATTTCCCCACGGGCCACCTTGGTTTCCCCCACCATTATTATTACCGCCTTGATTGCTCCAGGGCATAAACTACTCCGTCAATTAACTTAAATTAAAACTTCCTTGCACGAACATATAGGTAATGCCACGCGTCAAGTCCATGTTTTCCCGAATTTTTCCCATTAAATCGCGGCAATAATAACCATAACTGTACATTATAATTAATAACACAGCCGTTTTAAGCGATTTTCTTCAGACTTGATGCAGGTTTTCCTCGACAAAAAAGCCACAGTGAGGGTCAACATGCCGCATCATTTTCTATTAAGCATTCAACACTTCACCATGCCAGACCATATGATCGCCCATAAAGGTTGAAATAAAAAAATATGAATGGTCATACCCATCCTGCATCCGCACATTTAGCGGGTGATCTGCTTTAGCGCACGCTTGTTCCAGCAAATGGGTTTTCAGTTCTGTTTCCAAATAATTATCGCCCGTACCCTGATCAATTAATAACGGGGTTTTTGCAACACCCTGCTCAATCAGGGCGCAGGCATCATGGGCCGCCCATACAGATTTATCATCACCCAAATACCCGGCCAGCGCCTTTTGTCCCCAAGGACAATTCATCGCAGATACAATCGGAGAAAAGGCTGAAATAGATTGGTACTGATCGGGGTTTTTCAATCCCAAAGTCAGTGCCCCATGCCCTCCCATCGAGTGACCACATATACCCTGGCGCGTCATGTCGGCATTGAATTTATTGGCAATCAGCGCCGGCAGTTCATCTACCACATAAGAATACATCTGATAGTTTTCAGCAAATGGGCTTTGCCTGGCATCAACATAAAACCCGGCCCCAAGGCCAAAATCATAAGCCCTGTCAGGGTCATCAGGCACACCCTCACCGCGTGGTGATGTATCTGGCAAAACAACCATCATACCCAATTCAGCCGCATAAGCCTGCATTCCCGCTTTTACCATCGCGTTTTCATGGCTACAGGTCAAACCCGATAAAAACCATAAAACAGGCACAGGCCTGTCAACAACTTGAGGCGGCTCATACACCGCAAAAGTCATATCGGTTTTAGTTGAAGAACTGGCATGAGAATAAACACCCTGCACGCCGCCAAATGATTTATTTGATGATAATTTTTTCATACTCAATCGGTAAACCAACATCTCACTATAAGGCAAGCCTCAATCAGTTTTACAATACCAATTACAAGCACATTAAACATGTCAAATCTATTAGCTTTATCATGGTTTTATAAAGTTTAATTGTCGCTAAAACTCACTACCCTATTTACCTCAACCTATGATTGGCGTATTGCCGAACCTTAATTAATCTGGAGTCTAGACAATGAGCACATTACCCCCCTGTCCAAAATGCGGATCTGAATACATTTATGA
>JALWJW010000142.1 GCA_026996935.1 Hyphomicrobiales bacterium | reverse complement strand
AACCTGTCCTGCTGTATGTGGGTGGGCATTTACTTCAGTTGGCGCACCGTGTGTTGCCCAGCGTGTATGGCCGATACCTGTATTTCCCAAAAGCTCGTTATCGTGGAGCTTCTTTTCAAGGCCGATTAATTTACCTTCAGCGCGCATTCGCGAGACTTTGCCATCGTTAATGATTGCAATTCCCGCTGAATCATAACCGCGATACTCAAGACGACGTAATGAATCGACTAAGCGCCACGCGGCAGGTTCAGTTCCCAGTATTCCAACAATTCCACACATTTTAACTTAACCCTTTTTAGAATTTTTTGTTTTACTGGACCGCAATTTAGCTGCACGAAACCGCTTTGCCCATTCTGGTTTGTTTACTTGTTCTGCTCGTGAGAGCGCCAGAGCGTCATCTGGCACATTTTTAGTGATAACGCTGGCAGAACCAACATATGCTCCGTCTCCGATGCTTACTGGTGCGATAAGTGATGAATTTGATCCTACAAAGGCCCCTTTGCCGATAATTGTCTTGGCTTTACCAAAACCATCATAATTACAGGTTATTGTTCCAGCTCCAATGTTGGCTTTTTCACCCACAAGCGCATCGCCGATATAGGTTAGGTGATTTACTTTCGCACCTTTTTCAATAGTGGCCTTTTTTATTTCAACAAAATTGCCAACTTTTGTGTTCTTGGCTAAATCAGTTCCCGGGCGCAAACGCGCAAATGGACCAATTAAAGCGCCCTCACCTATGGAGGTTTCGACAATATGGCAATTGGCGTAAATTGTTACATTATCTCCAACGCTAACGCCTTTACCGAAAAACACATTTGGCTCGATAGTAACATCCGTTCCAAAAACTGTATCAGCGTTTAGGAATACTGATTGCGGTGAAACCATTGTCACCCCCTGGTCCATCGCGGCATTGCGTAATTTGGTTTGAAAGACGTGCTCCATATCGGCCAGTTGGCGGCGGTCATTAATGCCTGCAACTTCATCTGGTCCGCAAACAGCGATACCAACCTGTTTATTTTGATCTACACAATGACGGACAATATCAGTCAGGTAATATTCTTGTGCGGCGTTGTTGTTATCCAGCTTTTCCAGTAATGGCCATAGGTGTTTAGAATCAACAGCCATGATACCTGAATTGCACAATTGTATTTGGCGTTGTTCATCTGTAGCATCTTTTTCTTCAATAATTGCAATCAGATTACCCTCGTCATTTTGAACCAGACGGCCATAGCCTTTTGGGGTTGGTGTTTCAAAGCCCAGAACGGCCAAAGGCATGTCAGTTGCAATGAGAGAGGCTAAATTTTTTAGTGTTTTGGGATTAATAAGTGGGACATCACCGTATAGAATCAAAACGGTACCATCGAAATCAACCAAAGCATTTTTTGCCATAGAAACGGCGTGTCCTGTGCCTAGCCGATCTTCCTGGATGGCCAGTGTTGCGTTTGGGGCGAAAGACTTTGCCTCAGCTTCCATTTGTGGCATATCAGGACCGCATATAATGCAGTGTTGTTGCGCATTTATCTCGTTAGCTGCGGTAATGACGTGGCCTAACAAGCTGCGTCCGGCAACCTGATGCATCACTTTTGGTTGGTTAGATTTCATTCTTGTGCCTTTACCGGCACCGAGAATTACACATGCAATATTTGCCATATGGCTACTTTCTTTGAGTCGTTTTGTCATTTGAGCAGTTTTATTACCCTAAAATGGTGACTATTGGGTTGAAATTTAGCAAGTTTACCAACAATCGACATTATTTTTTGTGCAAGGCCATTTTTCTCTTTATTTTTGTTCTAGTTGTGCTATCTACGCTCGCGCTGACACAATAAACGTCAGCATGGTGAGTGGGCCCGTAGCTCAGTTGGTAGAGCGGCTGACTTTTAATCAGTAGGTCACAGGTTCGATCCCTGTCGGGCTCACCATTCCCTCCCTGAGGATTTTTCGTAAAATCAAAGTGTTACGCTCTTTCTAATTGGTTTGAACAAGACATGAGCCCCTTTGCTTTGCCGCGTTTATACATCTTAAACAATCTTAACAAATATTGATTTGCCTTTAGGTCAGTTTATGGCATTGTATTAAATGGGCATAATTGCTGGAAGGTCGCGTGGATGCGTGGAATTTGTTTGCGAGAAACAGCCAGCTACATATAGGATTCTTAAGTGATGAAACGTATCGTTTTCGCTATCGCCGTGTCGACTCTCCTTTCCACACCAAGTTATGCGGGGTGTAGGTCTTCCTATGATAATGGTGTGGATTGGTCTGGTTGTTTTAAAGAACGGCTTATGCTTGTTGGCGTAGACATGAAAAAAGCTGTGATTAAGAAAGCCTTTTTAGCAGGAACGTCATTTCGTGATAGCAACCTTGAGGGTGCGGTTTTTATTGAATCTGAGTTGATGCGTGTCAGCTTTTCCGGGACAAACTTAAAGAATTCCGTGTTTGAGCGGGCTTATGGCAGTCGAATTAATTTCAAAAAAGCGGACTTGTCTAAAGCCAGCCTGTTTAAAGCAGAATTACAACGCAGTAACTTTAGTGGCGCAAATCTGAACAATGCCAATATGCTCAAAGGAGATTTCTTTCGCTCAAACTTTAGCGGTGCAAATCTGAACAGTGCCAATTTAGTGCGTTCTAACATATCACGAGCTATTTTTACTGGGGCTGTATTGAAGGGAACTGACTTCAAAAACAGTTATATGTACAAAACAAAATTTGAGGGCGCGGACTTAAGTAAGGCTGTTGGATTGGTTCAGCATCAAGTTGATACGATTTGTGGCGATGACAAAACTCAATTGCCTGCCGGGTTGAAAAAACCAGCCAATTGGAAATGTGAATAAACCAGCTTGAATGCGATTGACCACATAATGATTGCAATAAAAAACTCTAATATTTGCCAACTGCGCGGTTTTGCAAAAATTGGTTGAAGCAGCCGCGCGCCGTAGCCAAGGACAAAGAACCATACAAAAGATGCTAAAACTGCCCCTGCTCCAAAAGTAAAACGCATATTGCCTTCATACTGGGCAGAAATGCCGCCGAGTAAAACGACCGTATCTAAATATACATGCGGATTGAGGAAGGTCAGGCTTAAGACTGTTGTAACAGCGCCAACAAGCGTGGTCTGCGGATTGTCTGCCGCTTTCATTCTACTGGGATGAATAGCGCGCATCATGGCCAGTCCGCCATATAGGCTTAAGAAAGCAGCGCCAAATATGGTGACAGCGGTTAAAATATTGGGTGAGGATTGTACAAAGGTACCAAAACCAGCCACGCCAAGCACAATCAACAAAGCATCTGATAAGGCGCAAATCATTACGATGGTAAAAACGTGACGTTTTTGAATACCAAGTTTTAAGACAAAAGCATTTTGAGCACCAATGGCAATAATGAGGCTGGCCCCTAATAAGAAGCCTGCTATGAGCGGGGTAAAACTATTGGTCATTTTATTGGCATCTTTAAGTAACGGCTGGTTTTAAAGTGCGCTCAAGAAGGTTATGCCAATTATCAAAACAAATTTTCTGGATGAGCGTTTCGCCAAATTGAGCCTCTTCCATGGCTTTGGTCAGATTTGGCAAGCCAGCAGCATTGGTAATCTCAGCAGGCATAATGGCACCGTCAAAATCTGAGCCAAGAGCAACGCCATCTTCTCCCAATTTATCAACAAGATAGGCCAAGTGTTCAATCATAAGGGTGAGCGGTGTGTTTGGGTCCCGTGATAAATCCGGGCGTAAGAATGCGCAATGGTAATTCAGCCCGACTACGCCATTTGATTCTGCAATGGCGGTAAGTTGTTTGTCTGTGAGGTTTCTTGCAGATGGGCAAATGGCATGGACATTTGAATGAGTGGCAACGATGGGTGCATCGGATAGGCCGACTACATCCCAAAAACCTTTTTCATTGATGTGGGACATATCAAGCATAACGCCCATATCATTGCAGGCGCGCACAAGGGCTTTCCCGATGTCTGTTAGCCCCTCACCTGTATTTGGGCTGCCGCTTTGACCAATGGGAACACCATCAGCAAAAATGTTCTTGCGGCTCCACACGGGGCCAATTGAGCGCAAACCAGCGGCGTATAAAACTTCAAGTTCATTCAGATTAGGACCAATGGCCTCTGCGCCTTCAATATGGAGTAATATTGCTGTTTGATCGTTTTTATCTGCTGATTTAATGTCACTGGCTTGGCGGACAATTTTAATGCGGTGTTTTGTATCTTTTTCCATTCTAACGGCGCGGGCCATCATTTTGTTGGTGATTTCCATTGCCGCAGGCTGGGCTAGTTCGTCACCTGCTGATTCATAGGAAAAAACAAAATCAGTTAAAGATACGCCGTTAGGAATTGTTGGCACCCACATGGCAAAAAAACCGCCAACTAGTCCGCCCTTTTGCGCTTTTGGGTAATCAATATGACATTGATTGTTACCATCGAAAAATTCTTGAGACTGGCTGGAACAATTGTTCATTTCCAGTTTGAGCAAGGTGTCATTATGGCCATCGAAAACTTTATACTTTGCCATTACTATTCAACCTTTAAATTGATTCTAGAAATACCTTAGCGGCTTGACCATGTTGCCAGCGAAGTTGTGCAAGGTCTACACCTATCGGATTGGAATCTATAACTTTCCATTCCCCACCAATCATGACGCGGTCTGCGGTGTGCGCGCCGCACAGAACAAGGGCGGCTAATGGATCGCCAGCGCCTGAAAAACGCAATTCATCAAGTTTATACATCGCGATGTCAGCCTGCATACCAACGGCAATCTTGCCCACGTCGTGGCGGCCAAGGCAGCGGGCTGAACCTTGTGTGGCCCAACGAAGCGCATCAAGGTGGGTGGTTTTTGCACCAGGATAAGTTAATCGGTTAATCATCAGAGCGTGTCGCACAGCTTCCATCATGTTTGATGAATCATTTGAGGCTGAGCCATCAACGCCTAAACCAAGAGGGCTGCCTGCGTCTTCTAATTCGTGGGTGC
>JALWJW010000141.1 GCA_026996935.1 Hyphomicrobiales bacterium | reverse complement strand
TGCCAGCACTAACAAAAAAGGACCGGGCAGACCTTGAAGCAGCCTGTCGCGATGGTGTTGACTGGATTGCTTTATCGTTTGTTCAACGCCCTGCTGATGTTGCAGAAACCCGCAAACTTGTGCGCGGCCGTGCTGGCATCATGGCAAAGATCGAGAAACCAACAGCCCTGACCTATCTCGACGACATCATCCCGTTTTGCGAAGCTTTAATGGTTGCACGTGGAGATTTAGGCGTTGAACTGCCGGTTGAGACGGTACCAGGCTGGCAAAAGCACATTACCCGCAAAGCCAGAAAAGCAGGAAAACCGGTTGTTGTTGCCACTCAAATGCTTGAATCGATGATAGAAGAACCCGTGCCGACAAGGGCCGAAGTTTCAGACGTTGCAGCAGCCTTTTTTGAAGGCGCTGACGCTGTCATGCTTTCAGCCGAATCGGCAGCAGGTAAATGGCCGGTTGAAGCAGTCCAAACCATGGCAAAAATTGCTGTTTCTGTAGAAAGCGACCCTCTTTACCCTGGCATTCTTGCAGCCCAGCGGCCAACACCAAAACAAACCAGTGCCGATGCCATCACCGCGTCAGCGCGCACGGTAGCTGAAACCTTGAAAGTGGCCGCAATCGTTTGTTATACAGGTTCTGGCTCAACAGGTCTTCGCGCTTCTCGTGAGCGCCCGGAAGTACCAATCATTGCCCTGACACCATCTATAAAAACCTGGCGCCGTCTGGCTCTCGGTTGGGGCTTGTATTGCGTTCTAACGGATGATGCCAAAGACCAGGACGACATGGTTTCTCGTGCCTGCCGAATTACCTTAGATGAAGGTTTTGCAAATACTGGCGACCAGATTGTCATTACAGCAGGTGTCCCGTTAAACACCCCTGGCAAGACCAATCTGTTACGTATCGCAGAAATTAGAAATCATTCTTAGAGTAATCACCCCACCACAAGAAAAAAGGACCGTTATATTCTAACGGTCCTTTTTATTTATTCAGCGCCAAAAGCAAGATATCTTAATGTTTAGTCATTTGATCGGTAAGCTTTAAGTCATCATTTTGATACATGTCTTGCCTCAAAACCACTAACCACTTTTGGCAAATAGCTTTAGAGGAATGTTATAGAGAAGCCTCTAACTGTTTCAAATGATCTAGTGTTTCTTGCGCTTTTTGTTTTTTATCTTCGGTTTTCGCATCATTGACATCTTCTTGGGCATTTTGGATGTGCTGAGCCAAGGCATTGGCATCCAAATCATCCATATTCGTTGCCTGCTCGGCCAAAACAGTTAAACCGTTAGGATTAACCTCAGCAAACCCGCCACGAACAAAAATCCGTTCATTTGAACCATCCTGCATTGTAATGTCAACAATACCTGGTCGCATGGTTGAAAGGACAGGTGCGTGATTAGCAAACACACCAAAATCACCTTCAGTGCCGGGAATAACCACGGACGTTACATCTTTTGACATTAGTAGCTTTTCTGGTGATACCAGCTCAAACTTCAAAAGCTCAGCCATTGTCATTTTCCTTCGAAATGGCGGCCTCAAACATATCGACCGCTTTTACAAATTTGTCTCGGCAACCAGTGTTACAAAATCCAACCACATGACCTTTATATTTAGTCAAAGAGTCAGCACTGACTGGTTTTTGTGACCATGGACAAACTTCATTGATTGCGTCATCAAGAAAAAGTTTGTCCATAAAGTCTTATCCTTTAAGCAGCATCCGCTGCCATTTTTTCAGCTTTTGCTACAGCTTCATCCATGTTGCCAACCATATAGAATGCAGCTTCTGGAAGGTGGTCATATTCACCTGCAACAAGAGCTTTAAAGCCAGCAATTGTGTCTTCAAGAGAAACCAGTTTACCAGGCGCGCCGGTAAAGATTTCAGCCACAAAAAACGGTTGTGACAAGAAGCGTTCAACTTTACGGGCACGAGCCACAATAAGTTTATCTTCTTCTGAAAGCTCATCCATGCCCAAAATAGCAATAATATCCTGCAAGGCTTTATAG
Source organism: Hyphomicrobiales bacterium (assembly GCA_026996935.1). Lineage (GTDB taxonomy): Bacteria > Pseudomonadota > Alphaproteobacteria > Rhizobiales > Aestuariivirgaceae > JALWJW01. The sequence goes on along the minus strand of JALWJW010000141.1, from coordinate 2,974 downwards.
CGCTGTAATGTTTCTTGCACTTCAAGAGCAACACGATAATGCTCATCGCCAATAACCCGCGGATCAAGAATGCGAGATGTTGAATCAAGTGGATCAACCGCAGGGTAAATACCTTTTTCAGCAATTGAACGAGAAAGAACAGATGTTGCGTCCAAGTGTGAAAACGATGTTGCAGGTGCAGGGTCGGTCAAGTCATCAGCAGGCACATAAATCGCTTGCACAGAGGTGATTGAACCTTTGTGAGTTGAGGTAATACGTTCCTGCATGGTGCCCATATCGGTTGCAAGTGTAGGCTGATAACCCACAGCAGATGGAATACGACCAAGAAGCGCTGAAATTTCTGAACCGGCTTGTGTAAAGCGGAAGATATTATCAACAAAGAACAAAACGTCTTGCCCAGCATCGCGGAAATCTTCCGCAATCGTTAGACCAGACAAAGCAACACGAGCACGCGCTCCGGGAGGTTCGTTCATTTGACCATAAACGAGCGCACATTTTGAGCCTTCGCCACCGCCTTCAACATTCACACCAGATTCGATCATTTCCCAGTAAAGGTCATTACCTTCACGAGTACGTTCACCAACACCGGCAAACACAGAATAACCACCGTGGGCTTTAGCGATATTGTTGATCAATTCCATAATCAAAACGGTTTTACCAACACCGGCACCACCAAACAAACCAATTTTACCACCCTTCACATAAGGGGCAAGCAGATCAACCACTTTAATCCCTGTCACAAGGATTTCAGCTTCGGTTGATTGCTCAACCAGCGCAGGGGCATCCTGGTGAATACCGCGGCGTTTTTTGGTTTTAATCGGGCCACGCTCATCAACAGACTCACCAATCACATTCATAATGCGACCCAGAGTTTCTTCACCAACCGGCATAGAAATAGAACCGCCAGTATCAGAAACTTCTTGTCCACGAACCAGACCTTCGGTCGCATCCATCGCGATGGTGCGAACAGTATTCTCACCAAGATGTTGCGCAACTTCAAGGATCAAGCGGTTGCCGTTATTGTCTGTTTCAAGCGCATTCAAGATCGCAGGAAGTTCGCCTGTGAAATGAACGTCCACAACAGCGCCCATAACCTGACTTACTTTGCCAGTTGCAGAGCTGGCAGCTTTTGGTGCCGCTTTCTTAGCTGCAGGTTTTTTGGCCGCTTTTTTAGCAGGTGCCTTTTTAGCAGGTGCTTTTGCCATTAGATTAAGTCCTTCTCTATTAGCCGTTCAGCGCTTCGGCGCCTGAGATAATTTCAATAAGTTCACTGGTGATTTGTGCCTGACGTTGACGGTTATAGCTAAGCGTCAATTTATCAATCATTTCACCGGCATTTCGAGTCGCATTGTCCATTGCAGACATCCGCGCACCTTGTTCAGATGCGCCATTTTCTAACAATGCACGTAAAATTTGGATTGCAATATTGCGAGGGAGCAAATCCGCCAGAATTTCATCTTCTTCCGGCTCATATTCATAAATAGCCCCATTAAGGTCAAGCGGCTCAACATCATCAGATTTTTTAACGATAGCCGGAATAAGCTGTTGTGCTGTTGGAATTTGCGTAATCACATTCTTAAATTCAGAGTAAAACAATGTACAAACATCAAATTCGCCATCATCAAACAAGCTCAAAACCGTTGAAGCGATGTCGTTGGCCTGAGTAAAGCCAATTGATTTAACTGATTTAAGATCAACAACATCAATGATGATCTTGTCAAATTCCCGCTTGAGAGCATCATGACCTTTTTTACCAACGCAAAGGATTTTGACATCTTTGCCTTCGGTCATCAAAATATTAGCTTTTTCACGAGCCAATTTCGCAATTGATGAATTAAAGCCACCGCACAAACCACGCTCGGCTGTGCAAACAACCAACAAGTGAGTTTGATCTTTTCCTGTGCCAGCCATTAAAGGTGACGCGCCCTCACGGCCTTCCATTGCAGCAGATAAATTTGCCAAAACAACCGCCATCCGTTCAGAGAACGGACGGGCTGCCTCAGCAGCTTCTTGCGCCTTTCGCAATTTTGCTGCCGCCACCATTTGCATCGCGCGCGTAATTTTTTGCGTCGATGTCACACTGGTGATGCGATTTTTCAGGTCTTTAAGGTTTGCCATATTGTGTAACCCTTACTGAAGCCTTTTCTTTGCTTTGTGCCTTTGAAAGCCGGTTAAAAGTTACTTAAGCTGCAAAAGACTTGGTGAAATCTTCAACGACAGTCTTCAACCGTGCCATTGTTTCATCACTAATTGCTTTTTCAACGCGAATGGTTTCAAGAATTTCACCATGATTTTCTCGCAGCAAACGCAGCAAGCCTTCTTCATAAGCTGAAATGTCACCCACCTCGATGCCATCAAGATAACCGTTCACACCGGCATAAATCACAGCAACCTGCTCTTCCACTTTAAGCGGTGCAAATTGTCCCTGTTTCAAAAGTTCGGTCAAGCGTGCGCCACGATTAAGCAATTGTTGTGTTGCTGCATCAAGATCAGAACCAAATTGCGCAAACGCTGCCATCTCACGATATTGAGCAAGCTCACCTTTAATCTTACCGGCCACTTGTTTCATTGCTTTAATTTGCGCTGCAGAGCCCACACGAGACACAGATAAACCAACGTTCACAGCAGGGCGAATACCTTGATAGAACAAATCAGTTTCAAGGAAGATTTGACCATCGGTAATTGAAATCACGTTGGTTGGAATAAATGCAGACACGTCGTTGCCTTGTGTTTCAACAACAGGAAGCGCTGTCAAAGAACCCGCGCCCATATCATCGCTCAATTTCGCAGAACGCTCAAGCAAACGTGAGTGAAGATAGAAAACGTCACCAGGATAAGCTTCACGTCCAGGTGGGCGGCGTAGCAACAAAGACATTTGACGATAAGCCACAGCTTGCTTTGACAGATCATCATAACCAATCAGAGCATGCATGCCGTTATCACGGAAATATTCACCCATTGTACAACCGGCAAA
>JALWJW010000140.1 GCA_026996935.1 Hyphomicrobiales bacterium | reverse complement strand
GCGGGCCATGATGCCTGTTGGATCAACGCCGTTGCCCCAACAGCCATGATTATGACCCCATGTGTTGATGGCCTGAGCCACAATGAAGACGAAGAAATCTCAATGGAATGGGCCACGGCTGGAACAGACGTATTGTTGCATGCGGTGCTTGAGACGGCGGAGATTGTGGAATAGGCTACTTGTCGTCGTGCTGAAAGCTGGGCGGAATGGATCCCTGTGACATGCACAGGGATGACGGGGCTGAGTACAGGGATGACGAAATTGTAGGGAGAATAAAAATGAGCAAAGTAATCAAAGGCGGAACGATTGTTACCGCGGATCGTACATATAAAGCCGACGTATTAGTTGAAAACGGTAAGATTGCGCAGATTGGTCAAAACCTTTCGGGTGATGAAACGCTGGATGCAACGGGTTGTTATGTGATGCCGGGCGGGATTGATCCGCATACGCATTTGGAAATGCCGTTTATGGGCACCTATTCAAAAGATGATTTTGAAAGTGGTACGCGCGCTGCCGTTGCTGGTGGCACTACCATGGTGGTTGATTTTTGTTTGCCCAATCCTGACCAATCTTTACTTGAAGCTATTCAGCGCTGGGATAATAAAACCAGCCGCGCGTCTTGTGATTATTCTTTCCATATGGCGATCACCTGGTGGGGCGAGCAGGTTTTTGATGAAATGGAAACCGTGGTCAAAGAAAAAGGCATCAACACCTTTAAGCACTTCATGGCCTATAAAGGCGCATTGATGGTGGATGACGATGAAATGTATTCATCATTCCAACGCTGCGCGGCACTCGGCGCGCTCCCACTTGTTCACGCCGAGAATGGTGATGTTGTGGCGCAAATGCAGGCTAAATTATTGGCCGAAGGTAATAATGGCCCTGAAGCGCACGCTTATTCACGCCCACCAGAAGTGGAAGGCGAAGCGACCAACCGCGCTATTATGATTGCTGATATGGCCGGCGTGCCGCTTTATGTGGTGCATACCTCGTGCGAGCAGGCCCACGAAGCCATTCGCCGCGCGCGCCAAAACGGCAAGCGGGTTTATGGTGAGCCGCTTATTCAGCACCTCACCCTAGATGAAAGCGAATATGCCAATAAAGATTGGGACCATGCAGCACGGCGTGTAATGTCTCCACCATTCCGTAACCAATTGCATCAGGATTCATTGTGGGCTGGCTTGCAGGCCGGTTCATTGCAAGTTGTAGCGACAGATCATTGTGCATTCTCAACCGAGCAAAAACGCTATGGTGTAGGCGATTTCACCCAAATCCCCAATGGCACGGGCGGTCTTGAAGATCGTATGCCAATGTTATGGACGCACGGCGTTGGCACGGGCCGCTTGACGATGAACGAGTTTGTTGCCGTGACCTCAACCAACATCGCTAAAATCCTCAATATGTATCCGCAAAAGGGCGCGATTTTAGAAGGTTCGGACGCTGATATTGTGGTATGGGACCCTGAACGCTCCAAAACGATTTCGGCAGACACCCAGCAATCTGCCATTGATTATAATGTGTTTGAAGGCAAGCAGGTTAAAGGCCTGCCACGTTATACGTTGAGCCGAGGCGATGTTGTGGTGGTTGAAAATGAAATGAAAACCAAAGAAGGCCATGGCAAGTTTGTAGCGCGGAAACCGTTTCAGGCCGTTAATTCTGCCCTGTCAAAATGGAAAGAAATTACCGCCCCGCGCAAAGTTGAACGCACAGGCATTCCGGCAAGTGGAGTTTGATGAGTTGAAAACGCAACCTACTCCCGTCATCCCTGTGCTTGACACAGGGATCCATTCCGCAAAAATAGCGGCATATTCAAAGGTTCTTTATTGTGGCGAGGCTCAGGCATGGATTCCTGTGTCAAGCACAGGAATGACGACAGGTGGTGCGTAAAGTGAACAGCAAAAATCAATCTCAATCGGTCATCGAAGCCAAAAAACTATCTTTGACATTTGAAACCAATGATGGGCCGGTGCATGCGTTGTCCGATATTGACCTTACCGTCAAGGAGGGCGAGTTTGTTTCGTTTATTGGGCCGTCTGGTTGTGGCAAGACAACTTTGTTGCGGGTGATTGCTGATTTGGAAACACCCACCGCTGGCACCATCGAAGTGGATGGTATGAGCGCGCACGAGGCGCGGTTGGCACGGGCCTATGGTTATGTGTTTCAGGCCGCCGCGCTTTACCCATGGCGCACCATTGGCCGCAACATTTCTTTACCGCTTGAAATTATGGGACTGAGCAAAGCCGAGCAAAAAGCGCGGGTGCAAAAAAACCTTGAGCTGGTAGACCTTGCTGGTTTTGAGCAAAAATACCCCTGGCAACTTTCTGGCGGTATGCAGCAGCGCGCTTCAATTGCACGTGCTTTGGCGGTTGAACCTGATATTTTATTGATGGATGAGCCGTTTGGAGCGCTGGATGAAATTGTCCGCGACCACTTGAACGAACAGCTTTTGAAGCTGTGGGACAAAACCAAAAAGACGGTGGTGTTTGTCACTCACTCCATTCCTGAAGCGGTTTTCCTTTCAAGCAAAATTGTTGTCATGTCACCAAGACCGGGCCGCATTTTTGATGTTATCGAAAGCACGTTGCCGCGCGATCGCACCTTGGATATTCGCGAAACACCTGAGTTCCTGGAACTTTCACATCGTGTGCGCGAAGGCCTAAGAGAAGGTCACTCATATGACTAATGACGTTAAGGGCAAACAGAACTGGATTTCGCGGGCAAGCCCTGTGCTTGTGGTGACCGCAGTCATTATTGCAATCTGGTATGCGGCAACGGTGTTTTTAAATGCGCCATTTCAAAAAGATATTTACAAGCGCGGCAACAATACCACGTGGACGACCAGCCAATTGATTAAAGACACGATGAGCCAAAAGCGGCCCGTGCTGCCCTCTCCCCATCAGGTCATTAACGAGATTTATAAAACCACGGTGCTTAAGAAAATCACCTCCAAACGCTCATTGATCTATCATTCATGGGTGACTTTATCGACCACTTTGGTTGGGTTTTTGATCGGTAGTGTTTTGGGTATTTTATTAGCCGTTGGCATTGTCCATTCGCGCACCCTTGATAAAAGCCTGATGCCGTGGGTTATTTCCTCACAAACCATCCCTATTCTGGCCGTTGCCCCGATGATTATCGTGGTGCTTAATGCCATTGGCGTGCAAGGCTTGTTGCCCAAAGCGTTTATTTCGACCTATCTCAGCTTTTTTCCCATTACGGTTGGCATGGTAAAGGGCTTGCGGTCTCCTGATGTTTTATACTTGGATTTAATGCGCACCTATTCAGCTAATAAATGGCAGACATTCTGGAAATTGCGCTGGCCCTCTGCCCTGCCCTATTTGTTTGCCTCGATGAAAATCGCCATCTCCATTGCCATGGTTGGTGCTATTGTGGGCGAGTTGCCAACAGGTGCTGTAGCTGGTCTTGGCGCTCGGTTGTTGGCCGGGTCTTATTACGGGCAAACCGTGCAAATCTGGTCAGCTTTGGTTATGGCCGCTTTTCTTGCCGGCACATTGGTTGCGCTGGTTGGGGTGGCCAATACCTATGTCGATAAACGCATGGGGGTTAAAGCACAATGACAACGTCTGCTTCCACATCTCGCCGTTTGTTCATCGCTTCAGCCATTAGCGTTCTCACTCTGATTTCAGCCTTTGTTCTTATTCAAAAAGCTTTGGCTTTTGAGCAGCCACCTTCCCTGATGTTTTGGGTTGGCGTTATTGCTGTTTGGCTGGCTGCATGGTTTGGTGTCGATATGTTTGCCAAACTGAAGATTAAAAATCAAATGCTTGATCGTGCTGTTTCGCTGCTTATCCCTGTTTTATTTGGTGTCTGGCTTCTCATCTTATGGCAACTCATTACCACAGGCTTTAAGGTGCCAACCGTCCTGCTGCCACCGCCCAGTGCTATTGGCGCGCGCTTTGCCGCTTCCATTCCAACACTGTGGGCAGATTTTCAACAAACATTCCTCAAAGCGGTTCTCATTGGTTATGTGCTGGGCTGCGGCAGTGCCTTTATTGTCGCCATAGCTATTGACCGCTCACCGTTTTTACAAAAAGGCCTGATGCCGATTGGTAACTTAATGTCAGCCTTGCCGATTGTTGGTGTTGCCCCGATTATGGTGATGTGGTTTGGTTTTGACTGGCCTTCAAAAGCAGCAGTTGTTATTATTATGACGTTCTTTCCGATGTTGGTGAATACCATTGCCGGGCTGAATGATAATACAGAAATTCAACGCGACCTTATGAAGACCTATGCTGCAGGGTATTGGCAGACTTTATTTAAAATGCGCTTGCCACTGGCGATGCCGTTTATTTTTAATGCATTAAAAATCAATTCGACATTAGCGCTTATTGGTGCCATCGTAGCGGAGTTTTTTGGCACACCCATTGTTGGTATGGGATTTAGAATTTCCACTGAAGTTGGACGTATGAACGTCGACATGGTGTGGGCCGAGATTGCAGTTGCAGCCCTTGCTGGCTCTGCATTTTATGGGGCGATTGCGCTTCTGGAGAAAATCAGCACGTTTTGGCATCCATCGATGCGTCAAAATAAACGTGCTTAAACAGGGAGAAGAACCAATATGAAAAAACTACTGATCGGTGCAGCCGCACTTTCTATGGTTGTGATGAGCACAGCATCCATGGCAGCAGACAAAGTGACGCTGCAACTAAAATGGGTAACTCAAGCTCAATTTGCAGGTTACTATGTGGCCAAAGATAAAGGCTATTACAAAGACGCAGGGCTTGATGTGACCATTAAAGCAGGTGGTCCAGACATTGCCCCGCCACAAGTGATTGCAGGTGGCGGCGCTGATGTAATCATTGATTGGATGCCTTCTGCATTGGCTTCACGCGAAAAAGGTGTGAAACTAGTCAATATCGCGCAACCGTTTAAACGCTCTGGTATGATGCTGACCTGTCGCAAAGAAACAGGCATCAAAACACCCGCAGACTTTAAAGGCAAAACTCTTGGCGTATGGTTCTTTGGTA